>NZ_BAIS01000025.1 GCF_000613345.1 Prevotella disiens JCM 6334 = ATCC 29426
TAAATAGAAGTACGCTATCAATCTTTATCCTCCCAAAAATTGATTTTATTAATACAAAAAGCCGATAAGAATTTGTAAGTTTCGTTTTTTTTCTCTACTTTTGCACATTGTAATAACATTGTGCAATTATAAAAAAGGATTTACTTTTTAAGCACAAACAATCATAGGGAGGGACAAAAATGTCTATTTCGAAGACAAGGCAAATGTTTGTAGATGTGGCACGACAAATTTTTGCAAAAAAAGGAATTGCCAACACCACAATGAACGATATTGCGGAAGCCTCAGGAAAAGGTCGCCGCACGCTTTACACCTACTTCAAAAGTAAGGACGATGTTTACTATGCGGTCATCGAAGCCGAATTAGAAAGGTTATCTGAGAAGCTTGACGAAGTAGCAGCAAAGCATATTTCACCACACGATAAAATCATTGAACTCATTTATACCCACCTTAGTATGATAAAAGAAACCGTTATGAGAAACGGAAACCTCAGAGCGGAATTCTTTAGAAATATATGGATGGTGGAAAGAGTACGCAAAAATTTTGACGAAGACGAAATAGAACTTTTCCGAAAGGTATATACCGAAGCAAAAGCTGACGGCGATTTTGATATAGACAATGTGGAACTCGTTGCTGACATTACCCACTATTGTATAAAAGGATTGGAAGTACCATTTATTTACGGCCGATTGGGACACGGATTGACCGAAGAATCAAGCCGACCATTAGTAGCAAAAGTAGTCTACGGTGCGCTCGGAAATAAAGGTTTGAAGCCAAAACTAAACGACTAAAGCAACAACAAATAAATAAAAATAGAAACTAAAAATAAAAATTATGGGATTATTAAATGGCAAAACAGCACTTATCACAGGTGCTGCTCGCGGTATTGGAAAGGCAATTGCATTGAAATTTGCATCAGAAGGCGCAAACATTGCATTCACAGACCTACAAATTGACGAAAACGGAAAAGCTACAGAAACTGAAATCACTGCTTTAGGCGTAAAATGTAAAGGATATGCAAGCAACGCTGCCGACTTTGAACAGTCAGCAGAAGTTGTAAAACAAGTAAAAGAAGAATTTGGAAGCATTGATATTCTTGTAAACAATGCAGGTATCACCAAAGACGGTCTTATGCTCCGTATGACAGAAGCACAATGGGACGCAGTAATTGGCGTAAACCTTAAGAGTGCTTTCAACTTCATACACGCCTGTGTACCAGTAATGATGCGCCAACGTGGCGGTAGCATCATCAATATGGCAAGTGTTGTAGGTGTACACGGAAACGCAGGACAAGCTAACTATGCTGCATCTAAGGCTGGTATGATAGCTCTTGCAAAGAGTGTTGCACAAGAAATGGGACCAAAGGGAATCCGTGCAAACGCTATTGCTCCTGGTTTTATCGACACTGCAATGACACAAGAATTATCAGAAGAAATCCGCAAAGAATGGGTTTCTAAAATTCCATTGCGCCGTGGCGGACAAACAGAAGATATCGCAAACACTGCACTCTTCCTCGCTTCAGACCTCTCAAGCTACATCTCTGGACAAGTACTCCAAGTTGATGGCGGTATGAACATGTAAAAATAATTTTGGAGTTTGTTAGACAAGTCGAACTGGTTAGACCAGTCAGACTTGTCAGACTTGTCAGACTTGTCAGACTCGTCTAACAAATCCCCAAAAACAACAGAAAAGTCCTCTTTTCTCAATAAAAAAATCCCCATGCAAGTACTTTACGAAGACAACCATATCATCATCGTTTACAAAGAAAGCGGAGAAATTGTCCAAGGCGATAAAACTGGCGATAAACCACTTTCAGAAACTGTAAAAGCATGGCTCAAAGAAAAATACGCCAAACCTGGCAATGTTTTCGTGGGTGTGGTACACCGATTAGATCGCCCCGTGTCAGGAATCGTAGTATTTGCAAAAACATCAAAAGCACTCTCACGACTAAACGAAATGTTTAGAAAAGGAGAAGTAAAGAAAACCTATTGGGCAATGGTTCAAAATCCACCTCAAAAGCTCGAAGGAACAATAGAAAACTATCTTTTACGCAACGAAAAACAAAACAAAAGTTACGCTTACGAATACGAAAAGAAGGGTGCAAAAAAAGCGATACTAAAATATAAAACCATCGGACAAACAGAACGTTACACCCTACTCGAAGTAAATCTAATGACAGGGCGCCACCACCAAATACGTTGCCAATTGGCAAACATGGGTTGTGTCATCAAAGGCGACTTGAAATACGGAGCAAAACGCTCCAATCCTGATGGGAGTATTTCACTACTTAGCCACAGCGTAGAGTTTATCCACCCCGTTAGCAAACAACCTATCTCAGTGGTTTCCCCACTCCCAAAAGAAGCCGTATGGGATTCTTTTAGATAAACAGGCTTTCTTTTCTGGCTGATTAGTCGGACTTGCCAGACTTGTCAGCCCAGTCTGATTTATCTAACCACTTCGAATTATCTGAATAGTCTGAATAGTCCGACCAGTCAGACTAGTCCAACAACCCCTGATAAGCCCCCTCAACCCTGCTCCCCACCCTTTAACTTACTTTTTTCGTAAATATCCACTATATTTAAAAATAATTCCGTAAATTTGCATTTCAAACGAAAATAGGAAAAATACATATTATTATGTCAAAAAAATTCGCCGAACATAACGGATTGAACTTGGTTAATACCAACAAAGAAGTGTTAGACAAATGGAAGCAACAAGATATCTTCCACAAAAGTATAGACGAACGAGAGGGTACACCTCAGTTCATCTTCTTTGAAGGACCTCCATCTGCCAATGGACACCCTGGCATACACCACGTTCTCGCACGCGCTATCAAAGATACATTCAACAGATACAAAACCATGCAAGGATTCCAAGTACACCGCAAAGCTGGCTGGGATACACACGGACTCCCTGTAGAATTGGGCGTGGAAAAGGAATTGGGCATAACAAAAAAGGACATTGATAACAAACAATCGGACAGGTACATTTCAACAGAAGAGTACAACCACAAATGCCGAGAGAACGTTATGAAGTTCACAGAAGAGTGGCGACAGCTCACAGAACAAATGGGCTATTTTGTCGATTTAGACCACCCTTATATTACATACGACAACAAATACATTGAAACCCTATGGTGGTTGCTCAAGCAATTGTACAACAAGGGGTTACTTTATAAAGGATATACCATTCAGCCTTACTCTCCTGCTGCAGGTACGGGACTTTCAAGCCACGAGCTTAACCAACCTGGTTGCTACCGAGATGTAAAGGACACGACGGCAACGGTACACTTTGCTATCAACGAAACCGATTGGACTACATTCTGCAACAAACACAATGTAAAGACCAACAATTGGGGAAAACCATCATTCCTCGCATGGACAACAACACCATGGACATTGCCTTCAAACACAGCACTTTGTGTTGGACCAAAGATTGAATACCTTATCGTAGAAACTTACAACCCATATACAGCCGAAAAAGTAACAGTGGTGATTGCTGAAAGCCGTCTTGCTGCTTACTTCAAAGCAGAAGGAGAAGTAAAAGAAGGCGAAATGCCAGAATTTAAAAGCGGCGACAAAGTAATGCCTTACCGTGTTTTGGGAAAGGTAAAAGGTACTGACCTTGAGGGCATTCACTACGTTCAACTCATGAAATGGGTAAAACCAGTAGAACGCATCGGCGAGTTTGCACCTGCATTCGTAAACGATTACGCTCAACAACACAGCGAAAAAGTATTCGAAAGCGAAGACGGTCGCGACAAATTTGTAGAAATGGAAAGCGAAGCCTTCCGCATTATCCTTGGCGACTACGTTACAACAGAAGATGGTACAGGTATCGTTCACATCGCTCCAACCTTTGGTGCCGACGACGCTAAGGTGGCTAAGGACGCAAAAATCCCTGCCCTATACTTGATTTCTCACAAGGGTGAAACACGCCCAATGGTAGATTTGCAAGGAAAATATTACCTCATTGACGAGCTTGATACCAACTTCGTAAAACATTGCGTAGACCAAACAGCCTACGGAAAGCATGCTGGCGACTATGTTAAGAACGCATACGACCCACGCTTCAACCTAATGGCGTATGGGATAAGGTAGCTACCGAAAAGTCAGAAGACTTGAATATTGTCATGTGTCTTGAGATGAAACAAGCTGGCGAAGCATTCAATATTCAGAAACATACCCACAATTATCCTCACTGCTGGCGTACCGATAAGCCTATTCTTTACTATCCGCTCGATAGTTGGTTTATTAAAGACACCGCAAAGAAGGAACGAATGGTTGAACTGAATAAGACAATCAACTGGCAACCAGAGTCTACGGGAACTGGACGCTTTGGCAATTGGCTTGAAAATTTGAACGATTGGAACCTCAGCCGTTCACGTTTCTGGGGAACACCACTACCAATTTGGCGCGACGGAAAGCGCAACGAAAAGTGCATTGGGTCAGTAGAAGAACTTTATAACGAAATAGAAAAAGCTGTAAAAGCAGGCGTTATGAAGAGCAACCCATTGAAGGAACGTGGCTTCATCATAGGCGATTACAGCCAAGAAAACTATGACCGCATTGATTTGCACCGCCCTTACGTTGATGAAATCGTACTCGTTAACGACGAAGGCGAACCTATGAAACGTGAGGACGACTTGATTGATGTATGGTTTGACAGTGGTTCAATGCCTTACGCACAACTTCACTACCCATTTGAAGGCGAAATTTCGAAAGAAGGATTGGCTAAATTGGGAGTTAAAGAAGAGGAATACCGCCAACAATTAGTAGCATCTAACTACGAAGGAATGGCTGTTCCACCAACTTTCTACCCTGCCGATTTCATCAATGAAGGTGTAGACCAAACCCGTGGTTGGTTCTTTACACTTCACGCAATCGCTACAATGGTGTTCGACTCTGTGGCTTTCAAAAACGTCATCTCTACTGGTTTGGTCTTAGACGCTAAGGGAAACAAGATGAGTAAACACGTGGGCAACGTTACCAACCCATTCGAAATGATAGAAAAATATGGTGCCGACCCTGTTCGTTTTTACATGATGACCAACAGCGAGCCATGGGATAACCTAAAATTCGACCCAGAAGGAGTAGACGAATGCCGCCGTAAATTCTTCGGTACATTATATAATACATACAGTTTCTTTGCCCTTTATGCGAACGTAGATAAGTACGAAGCAAAAGAATTGGGCGAAAACACGCTTACAGACGATGCAACCGAAATTGACAGATGGATTATTTCAAAACTTAATTCATTGATAAAGAAGGTTACAGCCGAGCTCGAAAACTACGATCCAACACGTGCTGGACGCTTAATCGACAACTTTGTAAACGATGATTTAAGCAACTGGTATGTACGTTTGAATCGTAAACGTTTCTGGGGCAAGGAAATGAGTGGCGACAAACGCAGTGCTTACGATGCGCTTTACACTTGTTTGATGACCGTAGCAAAACTCATGGCACCATTAACTCCATTCTATGCTGACGAACTTTACCACGATTTGGGCGGTAAACTCGAAAGCGTTCACTTGGAAAAATGGGTAGTAGCCGATGAAAATGCGATTGATACCGACTTAGAAGCACGCATGGATATGGCTCAACGCATCACATCTATGGTCTTGGCTTTGCGTCGTAAAGTAAACATTAAGGTGCGCCAACCATTATCACAAATCATGGTACCACCAACCGACGACAAGCAACGACAACACATTGCAGCCATGGCTGACCTCATCAAGAGCGAGGTTAATGTAAAAGAACTTAATTTCGTTGAAGGTCAAGGCATTCTCGTGAAGAAAGTAAAGTGTAACTTTAGAGTCATGGGAAAGAAGTATGGCAAACTTATGAAAGACATTGCTGCAAAAATGAACAACCTCAATCAAGACGAAATTGCACAGTTTGAGCAAAGCGGAAACTATGCTTTCGAATTGCAAGGCGAAACCATTTCGGTTGATGTAGCCGATGTTGAAATCATCTCAGAAGACATGCCAGGCTGGTTAGTGAGCAACGAAGGCAATCTCACAGTGGCACTCGAAGTGGAACTTACCGAAGAATTGAAGAAGGAAGGTATGGCACGTGAACTTATCAACCGTATTCAAAACCTCCGCAAAGAAACTGGTTTCGAAATTACAGACCGCATCATCGTTACAATAGCACCTAACGAAGAGACCACTGCAGCTATCAATGCTTTCGGTGAACTCATCAAAACACAGGTCTTAGCAAACGATATTATCATTGCAGAGAACAAAGGAACAGAAACAGAATTTGACGAATTTAAACTCAACATTCTCGTTGAGAAAGCATAAAAGTGAGGCGATAGGGCAGCAAATAACGCACACTGCCCCATCGCTAACCTCATAAACATAGAAATTATCAACCATTCATACCATTTAACTTACCATTTATGGAAGAAAAAAAGCGTTACAGCGATGAAGAACTCGAGGAGTTCCGCGCTATAGTATTAAATAAAATTGAAGTTGCCAAATCTGATTACGAGGAGACAATGAAGGTGTTGATGAACAAAAACACTAACGATGTAAACGATACCTCGCCTACCTACAAGGCTCTGGAAGAAGGCAGCACAAACCAAACAAAAGAAGAATTAGTGCAAATGGCACAACGCCAACAAAAATTTATACAAGGATTACAAGCTGCACTTGTTCGTATTGACAACAAAACTTACGGAATAGACCGCATAACAGGCGAACTCATTCCAAAAGAACGCCTCAGAATTGTACCACACGCAACATTGAGCGTAGCGTCAAAAGAGGCAAATAAAAACCATTAAGGTTTAAATGAATAACAAAAAGAAGCACATCATAGCAGCGGCAATTATCATTTTGCTGCTGCTAATTGACCAAGCAATAAAGATTGCGGTTAAACTTAATATGAACATTGGCGAAGAAATTGTCGTGTTCGATTGGTTTCGCATAGCCTTTATTGAGAATCGTGGCATGGCGTTTGGCATGGAATTGGGTAGCAAACTCTTCTTGAGTGTGTTCAGATTGATAGCCGTAGCCGCCTTGACATGGTATATATGGAAGAAAATTAAGGAAGGTGCCCGTATGGGATATATCGTAGTTTTAAGTATGATATATGCTGGAGCAGCTGGAAATATCATTGATTCACTCATCTATGGCGAGATTTTCACCGCTTCAAATCCTTATTATCTAAATCTTCCCCCAGCTCATCTTGTTCCGTGGGGCGAGGGTTATGCCTCTATTTTAATGGGAAATGTTGTAGATATGTTCTCGTTCCCACTCTTTCATGGAACATTCCCCGATTGGTTTCCAATATGGGGTGGACAAGATTTCACGTTTTTTTCAGCTATTTTCAATTTTGCTGATGCGTGTATTTCTGTAGGTGTTACCATTCTTTTCCTTTTCTATCGCAACGATTTCAACAATATTCCTAATCAAAAAGACAAAGATTCGGACAGCAATATCAACACCAAGAAGGAAAAGAGTGGCACTATTGCTGAAACAGCTCATGATGCTGATACTATTGACCCAATATTTTAAGAAAAATAATGAATAGGTTGAACCTTTATACATACTGTTTGCAAAGAGCATGGCTACTTCTTATAGGCATGCTTTTATTGGTTTCATGTAAGCCAACTGTGCCTTCGGAGTATATTCAACCTGGAGAAATGGAAGATTTGCTCTACGATTACCATGTAGCAATGTCCATGGCGGAGCAACAAAACGTTTCATTCACCCAACAAGAGGCTTATAAATTGAAAGTTTTCGAGAAATATGATGTTACCGAAGCCGAATTTGACGATGCACTAAAATATTACATCAGACACACAGAGCAACTGAAAAAAATCTACGAAAATATTTCCAAACGCTTAGAAAACGAGGCACGCACACAAGGTTTGTCGGCTACCGACTTCTCACAATATGGTGAAGCATCACTCAATGGCGACACTACCAACGTATGGAACAAGACCAAAGCCCTCGTGTTACAACCACAAATTACACGCAATTACGAAAACTTTGAAATTAAAGTTGATACTGCTTTTCACCGTGGCGACCAACTTTCCTTAGAGTTCGACCCACAATTCATCGTCCAAGATGGTACACGTGAGGGAGTAGCAGTGTTCACTGTTACATTCAAAAATGATAGTATTGCTACACAAGCCGTACGTTTCTTTGATGCAGGACACCAAATTTTGACCATTTACGACGATAAAAAACTCGGTATCAAGCGTGTTCGTGGTTATTTCTATATGCCACAGCCAACAGAAACATCAACAACTTTCCGCTTACTTTTGCTTACAAATATTAAACTTATTCGTATGCACGAGCAGAAAGAAAAGCACGAACAGATAGAAAATTCTGCTTTTGAGTCCGATTCAACCGAAACGACTGACCCTGTACGCATGGTGGGTGGCGAAAGAGTAAACAAAGAACAGAATGGTCCACCAGTAACTTTACAAAGCCACCGCACAGTAGACCAAGCTATGCGAGAACGAAACATACCAAGACCCACATCGCAATGAAACGTTTAGCTTTCAACCACATCAAATACGATACGTTCGACTATTCTCCAGGCATCATCGAAATTGAAGGCAACATGGTCGTGCGCACTTATCCGCTCATCGAAGAAATAGAGCAAACAGAATGGATTGGCGGAACAGCTATTTGAAGAAGCAAAACAATAGGTTTCAGGCTTTCAAACAGGCTATTTTGATAAAAGAATAAAAACTTGAGGAAAACAGCTTTTTGACTTTTCATTCGCAAATAGCCAAAATATTGCCAATAAAAGTCAGATTAGATACTGTAGGACACATTAATAAACGAAGAAATAATAAGCAAAAATGCACTATATAATAGGTTTTTTACTAACGGCACTATCTTTTGGCTCACCTGTCCATATTCCCGTACAATTAGCGGGTAACTTTGGTGAGCCACGCCCCAACCATTTTCATGGCGGTATAGACGTAAAAACCGAACGAGGTGTAAATTTTGGCATCTACACCATTGCCGACGGCTACGTTTCACGAGCTATTGTGGGCGAATATGGCTTCGGTAAAGCACTGGTTATCGCCCACCCTAACGGCTATTCAAGTACTTATGTGCATCTCAATCGCTTCGCTCCACAAGTGCAAACAGCCGTAGAAAAATGGCAATACCAACACCATACATTCAAAGGCGACATACATTTTAAACCAGGCGAAATACCTGTGCGCAAAGGACAATTCATAGCTTTAAGTGGCAATACAGGCGCATCGAAAGGACCACACCTCCATTTAGAAATCCATAACACGGCAAATGATAACCTTATGGATCCTTTGAATTGGCTTTCACAAATAGCTCCCGACAGACAAGCACCAACCGCCTACTCGTTTAAAAGCTATCCACAGCGTGGAAAAGGTGTATTCCAAAATTCAACCGACTCTAAAATTTATACTTTTGGAACAAATCGCTACCGTGCTTGGGGGTTAGTTGGCTTTGGTACATGGGCTTACGACCACATGGACTCCGTTTACAATAACTACGGAGTGCGCTACACTGCACTTTATTGCGACGGCAAAAAAGTCTACGAAAGCGATGTAAACAACATACCAACCCAATGCAACCGCATGATAAATGTATGGGGCGACTTTGAGCATTATGCCAGCAGACGCATTTGGTATCTAAAGTCTTTCCGTGAAGCAGGCAATCGGCTACCATTCATAAAGACCGCAAAAAATGGAGGAATCATCAACTTTAACGAGCAACGTGAATACCATTTGCAGTACGTCTTCAAAGATTATTATGGCAATAAAACCGTTAAAGACATCTATGTGGTAGGCACACCGCAAACCATTCCTCCTGCCAATCCGATACAAGGAAGCTATGCTTTGCTTACCAATCGAGATAACCGCATTATGTTTGGCGCAGCCTTGCTCCATGTACCAGGAGATTTACTTGCACGTAACACTCTCTTGCAACCCTCGCAAAGCCATTTTGCCGATGCCCTTTCGGCAGCTTTCCGCTTTGCGCCTCTACAAGTTCCGCTCTTAGACTATACCGATTTAAGCATCAAGGTGGAACGCCCTGCTGCCAATCCACAAAAATATTATATCGCAGCACGCACCGCTCACACCGCAGCAGCCGAACCAGCACGCTATTGTGGCGGCAGTTTTGCAAATGGTTGGGTGAAAGGACGAGTGCGAGAATTAGGCTTAACCTACTTCATAGCCTACGACGACAAAGCCCCCAACATACACCAAACATCGGCAAACCCTACATTTCTTGCCTTCAAACTATCCGACAACCAAAGCGGACTAAACGGATACGAAGCCTACATTGACGATAAATTCGTGTTGTTTGAACAAGGAAAAGACCCGTCATTCGTTTTCTGCGATTTACGAAAAACGCCGATAACACCTACAAAACAACCACGTACGCTCAAAATTATGGCAACCGATAATCGTGGAAATGTAGCAAAATACGAGACAAAAATTACATATTAAACATTTAATTTTAAACTATATCATTATGAAGAAACTCCTTTTAGCAGTGATGCTTGTTTGTTCGTTCGGAACAGCAAAGGCATGTACCAACTTCATCGCAACAAAAGGTGCGACAACAGACGGCTCGGTCTATGTAACTTATAGTGCCGACGACTACGGATTGTTCACAAATCTCTGCCACTATGCTGCTGGAAAGCACGCAAAAGGCACAAAACGTGAAATCATTGACTACGACTCAGGCGAAAGCCACGGATTCATTGACGAAGCAGCCGAAACCTACAACGTCATCGGAAACATCAACGAATACCAAGTAAGCATTGGCGAAACCACCTACGGAGGTCGTGACGAAATGGTAGACCCTAATGGTCAAATCGACTACGGTTCATTGATGTACCTCGGTTTGCAACGCTCTAAGACCGCTCGTGAAGCCATTAAAGTAATGACAGAATTGGTAGACAAATACGGATACCAATCAAGTGGCGAAAGCTTTACCATTGCCGACCCTAACGAAGTATGGATTCTCGAAATGATGGGTTGCGGTGGCGACAAGAAACAAAAGGTGGTTTGGGTAGCAGTTCGCATACCTGACGGCATGATTTCAGGACACGCTAACCAAGCACGCATCGGACAATTCTCAACTTACAACACAGAAGTAATCACCTCAAAGAATTGCATTAAGTTTGCAAGAGAAAAAGGTTGGTTCACTGGTAAGGACAAAGATTTCAACTGGAAGATGGTTTATGCAGCACCTGACTTTGGCGGTCGCCGCTACTGCGATGCCCGTGTGTGGAGTTTCTTCAATCACTTCTGCGATATGTCTGAATACCTCCCATGGGCAATGGGTAAAGACAAAAACGCAAAGGATATGCCACTTTGGGTTAAGCCTAACAAGCAAATCACTTTGGAAGATATGAAAATGTCAATGCGCGACCACTATGAAGGAACAGCCCTCAGCACATTGAACGACTGCGGTCAAGGCTCATGGAACATGCCATACCGCCCTACTCCATTGGAATTTGAATACAACGGTAAGAAGTATTTCACAGAACGTCCAGCATCAACCCAACAAAGTGCATTCTCATACGTTTGCCAATTGCGTGGTTGGTTGCCTCGTGAAATCGGTGGTATCATCTGGTTTGCCAACGACGAAGGTAACACAACTGTTTATGTGCCAATCTATTGCAGCAACACAGAACGTGCTGAATGCTTCAATACCCCTGGTGCTGACGCAGTAACTTTCTCTGACAAAAACGCTTTCTGGGTTTGCAACTGGGTAGCAAACATGGTTTATCCACGCTATTCTCAAATGTTCCCATCGCTCAAAGCTGTTCGCGACCGCTTGGAGAATGAGTACAAGACCAATCAACCACAGATTGAGGCAAAAGCACAAGAACTTTATGCTACCGACAAGGCAGCTGCCATTAAGTTCTTGAACGACTATTCTGTACAAAAGAGTAACGAAATGCTCGCTGAATGGAAACAACTCGCAACTTATCTCATCGTTAAATTCAACGATATGGCTATCAAGCCAGACAAAGACGGCAAGTTCCTCCGCACCGAATCAGGCTTCGCTGTACGTCCAGAACGTCCAGGCATGAGTCAAGAAGCTCGCAAAGTGTTAGTAGAAACCACTGGCGACAAGTTTGAAGTGCCTACACAAAAATAATTTTTCTCATTCATTATTGAATTTAAATTAATTTGTTTTGATTAGTATTAGCGTGGTGTCTTATGAAAGGCTCCACGCTTTTTTATGCCTCCTCACCGCTTAGAAGGTGGAATAATCCTCTCCTATCCGTCATACAAGCACTTTCTTCCACAAAATAGTAGCTTTCCAATACTCATACACCTTATTCAAGACCTGTTTCCCTGTGGGGATACAGGAGTTTCCCTGTAAGGACACAACTATAAAAGACGAATCGCCGTAACCATTCTATTGTATAAGTTTCTCAGCAAGCACTATTGGAAGCTCAAAAATATGAGCGTATGGGGGCAAAATAAAAACCCCAAAAGTTCAATCGAACTTTTGGGGTACACTTATTACCTAACTTTGTAGAGAGAAAATCCCTCTATTGAATCTTCAAATTGGATTACATCATTCCACCCATACCTGGATTTGGAGTCATAACTGGGTTCTCTTCTGGTTTATCAACAACGATACATTCTGTTGTCAAGAACATTCCTGCGATTGATGCTGCATTTTCCAAAGCTACACGAGCCACCTTAGCTGGGTCAATTACACCTGCTGCACGCAAGTCTTCGTATTGGTCGCGACGAGCATTGTAACCAAAATCGCCATTACCTTCGCGCACTTTATTCACAACAACAGCACCTTCGCCACCAGCATTGGCAATGATTTGACGCAAAGGTTCTTCGATAGCACGGCAAACAATATTGATACCAGTTTGTTCGTCAGCATTCTCACCTTGAATACCCTTCAAAGCCTCTTGAGCGCGAATGTATGTTGTACCACCACCAACAACAACTCCTTCTTCTGTAGCTGCACGAGTTGCACAAAGTGCATCGTCTACACGGTCTTTCTTCTCCTTCATTTCTACTTCAGAGTTAGCACCAACATAGAGAACAGCAACACCGCCAGCAAGTTTAGCCAAGCGTTCTTGAAGTTTTTCCTTGTCGTATTGGCTCTTTGTATTAGCAATTTCGCTCTTGATAACGTTTACACGTTCAGCAATGCTATCCTTAGAACCAGCACCATCAACAATTGTTGTAAAGTCCTTAGATACGGTTACTTTCTTAGCAGAACCCAACATTTCAAGCGTTGCCTTGTCAAGTGTCAAACCCTTATCCTCGCTGATAACAACACCGCCAGTCAATACTGCGATGTCTTCGAGCATAGCTTTACGACGGTCGCCAAAACCAGGAGCTTTCACAGCGCAAATCTTCAAACCACCACGCAAACGGTTTACGACCAATGTTGTCAATGCTTCTGAATCAACATCTTCAGCAATAACCAACAAAGGACGACCACTTTCGGCAGCTGGTTGGAGGATAGGCAAGAAGTCTTTAACATTAGAAATTTTCTTATCGTAGATGAGAATGTATGGGTTTTCCATCAGAGCTTCCATCTTTTCAGTATCTGTAACAAAGTAACTTGAAAGGTAGCCACGGTCGAATTGCATACCTTCTACAACGTCAATTGTGGTGTCGCGTGTTTTGCTTTCCTCAATTGTAATAACACCGTCCTTAGAAACTTTGCGCATAGCGTCAGCAAGAAGTTTACCAATCTCAGGGTCATTATTAGCACTTACGGTTGCAACTTGCTCAATTTTATCATAGTTGTCGCCAACAATTTCGGCACTATCCTTAATAAAATCAACCACTTTATTGACCGCCTTATCAATACCACGCTTCAAATCCATAGGATTAGCACCAGCAGCAACATTCTTCAATCCTTCTGTAACAATAGATTGAGTAAGAATTGTTGCGGTTGTTGTACCGTCACCAGCGTCATCGCCTGTCTTACTTGCCACACTCTTTACCAATTGTGCGCCTGCATTCTCGAAAGCATCTTCTAATTCGATTTCCTTAGCAACAGAAACACCATCTTTAGTGATTTGTGGAGCACCAAATTTCTTGCCAATAACAACGTTACGACCTTTAGGACCTAATGTAACTTTTACAGCATTTGCAAGTTGGTCTACACCGCTTTTAAGTAATTCGCGGGCATCTTTGTTGAATTTAATATCTTTTGCCATTTTCTTTTTAATTTAATTGTTTGTTTTCCTAAGTAACTATTTACGATTGCTTCCAACTTTTCAAATAGAAATATTAAACATTTCTTTGCTGAAAGCTATCTTAGTTTGATTATTCTACAACAGCGAGAACGTCACTTTGGCGCATCATGAGATACTTTTCGCCATCGTTTTCGATTTCAGTACCAGCATATTTGCCATAGAATACTTGGTCGCCTACTTTCAAAATCATATCTTCATCTTTTGTTCCATTACCTACGGCAACTACTTTACCACGCTGTGGTTTTTCTTTTGCTGTATCAGGAATGATGATTCCACCTACTTTTTGCTCTGCCTCAATTGGGAGAATAAGCACTCTGTCTGCTAAAGGTTTAATTGTCATAATCGTTATATGTTTTTAATTGTTTATTTTAAGTTCATCTCGAGGAAGAAATTAACTTCCAACCATGTTATTACGAAAACCGTGCCAAAACATCTTTTCCACACTTCTAACTTACTTATGACAGAATAGTATGACAGTTTGTCGGTTTTCATCATTCTAAAACAGAAATCCCTACCAGCAGTTTCATGCTGATAGGGATTTCAATAAATTTGTTTTTCTTAAATTACAATGGAGTTGTAAAGATAAAGGTGCGAATCACATAATAGCAAGCAATACCTGCAAGGTAGCCAATAAATGCTATCCATGTGATTTTCTTCATATACCAACCAAAAGTAATCTTCTCTAAGCCCATTACGACAACACCTGCAGCACTACCAATGATAAGCATTGAACCTCCAACACCAGCACAATAAGCAAGCAATTGCCAGAAAATACCATCTCTTGCCATATCGCCAACTTCGGTAATAGGATACATACCCATACTACCAGCTACCAAAGGAACGTTATCCACAATAGAAGAAAGTACACCGATGATTCCTGTTACAATATAATGATTGCCTTCAAAGACTATATTCAATGATTTTCCAAGATTCATCAAGACACCAATCTCTTGTAGACAAGCTACTGCCATCAAAATGCCAAGGAAGAAGAGAATGGTAGAAATATCAATGCGTGACAACAAGTTTGTAACACGTTTTGAAAAGCTCTCGCTACCACCTGTGCGGTGCAAATTACGATAAAAGATTTCGGTAATAGTCCACAATAAACCTAAGACCAACATGATACCAACAAATGGAGGTAAGTGAGTAATTGATTTAAATACAGGAACAAAACAGAGGCCTCCTACACCAACAGCAAAAATAATCTTGCGTTGTGTACTACCAAACTCACCTTCACTGCTATTTGTTTCACTAACTTCACTATTGTTTTCCATTTCCCCTTTTAACATAGTTTGTAAAATAAAGGCTGGGACAAGCATAGAAACAAGAGAAGGTATAAATATTTCGCTGATAACTCCAGCTGCCGTAATCATTCCAGCATTCCACAACATTATGGTTGTAACATCACCAATTGGAGAGAAAGCTCCACCTGAGTTTGCAGCAATAATAACAAGTGCCGCATAAATCATACGGTCAGACTTATTCGAAACTAATTTGCGCAAAATCATAATCATTACAATACTTGTTGTCAAATTATCAAGAATTGCCGAAAGAATAAATGTCATAAACGCAATGCGCCATAACAAACCGCGCTTCGATTTGGTCTTCATTACATTCTTTACCCAATTGAAACCGCCATTTTGGTCTACAATTTCAACAATGGTCATAGCACCCATTAAGAAGAACAACGTGGTAGAAGTATCGCCAAGATGTTCTACAATTACAGAATTGGCAAACTCTGCAATGCGTCCAGTCCATTCTTTTGCATCTCCTGCGTGCATGAGTTGTAAAAATGGAGTTGGGTCAAACATGTAGAGTGTCCAGCAGAATACGAACATCAACAAAGCAATAGCAGCCTTGTCGATTTTTACTAAGCTTTCAGTGGCTATCAATGCATAGCCAAGAACAAAGACGATGATAATCGCGATTGTTAGTGTTGACATTTTGTTAGTTAATTTTAAATTGGTAAATGTTATATTACATATTTTGTAAACGCCCACAAAGGTAAAGAAAAGTAATGATGTGTAAAACCTTTTTAAAGGATATTTTTACAAAAAAAAACGTGCGAATAGGTTTATTTATAGTATATTTGTAGAAAATTCTTGATTTATGGAAAAGAAACTATTAAATATAGTATGCGCTGTCGTTCGCAAAGACGATAAATATCTGTGCATGCAACGCTTACGGAAAGGACCTGACTATATTTCTGAGAAATGGGAATTTCCAGGTGGAAAAGTAGAAGAAAATGAAACAGATTTCGATGCTTTGCGCCGAGAAATAAAGGAAGAAATGGATTGGGATATTTATGTGGGCAGCAAGTTGGGCAACATAAAATACGATTATCCCGACTTCAGTATTGTTCTTTCTGCCTACGATTGCATGGCTCGTAACGAAGATTTCAAGCTCCTTGAACACATCGATTCACGTTGGCTCACCAAAGAAGATTTCGATTCTATTGAATGGACTGCTGCTGATAAAGAACTCATAAAGGAAATATGGAAATAATTGTTAGTAAAGAAATTGATTCAGTTTGCCCTAATTTTGTGGGTGCATGTGTGGAAGCAAAAGTAAAGAACACTAAATATTGTCAGCCTCTTTGGGACGAAATCAACAAATTAGGCGAGAAATATAAAGCAGAACTGACCACCGAAACATTAAAAGATAGGTCGGGTATTGCTGCTACACGCCGTGTTTATCGTGCTTGTGGTAAAGACCCTTCTCGCTATCGACCAGCATCTGAGGCGCTTATTCGTCGTATGTTGCAAGGCAAAGACTTGTATCAAATTGACACTTTGGTAGACCTTATCAATTTAGCTTCTATGGCTTTTGGTTACAGTATTGGCGGATTCGATGCTGATAAATTTGTGGGTAACACTTTAACTTTGGGTATTGGTAAAGAAGGTGAGCCCTATGAAGGCATTGGACGAGGCATGATTAACATTCATGGGCTACCCGTTTATCGCGATGCAATAGGCGGTGTAGGTACTCCAACTTCCGACCATGAGCGCACAAAAATAACGATTGAAACAACCCACCTATTGGTGTTAATCAACGGATATGATGGCGATGAAGAGTCTGTAAGACAAAATGCAGAGTTTATACAAACACTTTTAGAGAAATATTGCGAAACAACTGAAAGTTCTTATAAAATCTATAGATAAAGGAAAATCATGCAAAACGATAAGATGACACACATGCGAGAACTCGTTGATAAATTGAACGAGGCCTCTAACACTTATTATAATGGTCAGAACGAAATAATGTCTGACCACGAATGGGACGCTGCTTTCGATGAATTGAAACACTTGGAAGAAGAAATGGGTACGATTTTACCTGATTCTCCTACGGCAAACGTAAGTGCTGACAGCATTGCTGGTGAAAAGGAAGAACATGAATTTGCTGCATTGTCGTTGGCTAAAACAAAGAAAACTACCGACCTTTTGAAATGGTCAGAAGGAAAACCTATTTGGATTTCTTGGAAATTAGATGGTTTGACACTTGTTGTTACATACGATAAAGGCAAACTTTCTAAGGTTGTAACGCGAGGAAATGGACATATTGGCACTAATATCACCCACCTTGCACCAGCCATTGCAGGTATCTTGCCAACTATTACAGACAAAGGGCATGTTGTTATTCGTGGTGAAGCATTATAAGCTATTCGGATTTTAATGTTTTCAATATGGAAACGGGGGAAGAATACGCCAACCCACGCAACCTTGCTTCGGGTTCATTGACGTTGAAAAACATTGAAACCTTGAAAGAACGCCATTTACATTGGATACCTTTCACACTTGTTTATAGCGATGAGCCGTTTAATTCGTGGGGCGCTCAAATGGATTATCTTACTAAATTAGGTTTCAAAACGGTTGAACACGAAGCTATCAATGTGCCAAATATTGAAAACATAGATGCGACCATTGAGAATTGGACACACAAGTTAAATTCTTTCGACTATCCCGTTGACGGCTTAGTCATTTGCTTTGACGATATTGCTTATGCTACAACTGGTTCTGTAACAGGTCATCATGCTACTCGTGGAGGCTATGCTTTTAAGTGGCAAGACGAAAGTGCTAAAACAGAATTAGAATATATCGAATGGTCATGTGCTGCCTCTACCATTTCGCCTGTTGCGGTTTTTAAACCAGTTGAACTAGAAGGTACAACCGTAAAGCGTGCAAGTCTATGTAATATTTCAGAATGTGAACGACTTGGCATAGGCGGTAAAGGTACTAAAATTTCCGTTATCAAAGCTAATAAAATTATTCCAAAGGTGATAGAAGTTTTACAAACAGAGGGGAAACTATCTATTCCAACAGAATGTCCAGTATGTAAATCTCCTACTGAAGTGGTAGTTAGCTCAAGTAGTGAAACTAAAACTTTACATTGTACCAACCCTAATTGTGCAGCAAAAGAACTGAAAAAATTTGTTCGTTTCGTATCAAAAGAAGGTGTAAACATTGACGGACTTTCCGAGCAAACCCTACAAAAGTTTATCAATCTTGGTTGGATAAATCAATATGCCGATATTTTTCACCTCCATGAACATGCCAACGATTTAAAAATAATGGAAGGATTTGGTGATAAGAGTGTACTGAATTTACTTCGTGCGATTGACAAAGCTAAAATTGTAGAGGCTAAAAATCTACTTTTTTCCCTATCTATTCCGTTAGTGGGACAAGATGTTTGTAGCCGTTTATTGTCAGCTTATCCATTTAATGAACTCATTATGAAGCACGTTTAGCTACCGATTCTGCCGAATTTTCTAACATTGCAGGTATCGGACCAGAGAAGAGTGCCAGCTTTATTGCATGGATTCAGGCGGAAGAAAACATAAAACGCTTAGACAATTTATTAGTAGAATTGAAAATAACCCAACCCGTTGTAAAAGAAATTGGTACTCGGTGCAATGGACTAACCTTTGTTGTAACAGGCGATGTTCACCATTACAAGAATAGAAACGAACTGAAAGCCTACATCGAAAGCCAAGGTGGAAAAGTTACAGGGAGCGTATCCAAATCAACAAACTACCTTATCAATAATGATGTAAATAGCACTTCTGAGAAAAATAAGAAGGCACGACAATTCGAAATTCCTATTATATCAGAAAATGAATTTGTGGAAAAGTTTACATAATTACAGCATTAAATATTCAAAAGAATATACTATCGTAATAATTTGAAATCCGATATATTATAAATACATACCGATTCACAATAGCAAAGAGCCTATTTAACCTTCCAAAATAGGCTCTTTACTTGTTCAAAACCCCTTGTTTGAGAAATTTACATTGTTGCTATTTTTCATGAAAGATTATGACTATTCCTTTGGAAAGGTTATTTTTCTTTATTACTTTTGTATTATCAATCTTTATTGAGAACGAAAATACTAATATTCAAGACCAAATTGAAAATGAAAATTACACATTATTTATATATCCTATTGACCTTTTTCATGCTGACAAGTTGCACGAAAATCATTTATGAAGACTTCGACCCCAATAACGAGCAGCATGAAAATACGGAACAAACAAATAATGGAGAAGATGAAAACCAAGACGAGAAAAACGAAAATGTGGTTGTATCGGTAGCTGAATTTATCCAAAACGACTATTCGCAAAAGTCTGTTTGGGTGAAAGGATATATCGTTGGCTGCTGCTATCAAAACATAAAGAATGCTATTTGGACTCCACCCTTCCCTTACGATACTTCGATTCTATTAGCCGATGAGCCTGGAGAAACCGACTCCAAGAAGGTGATTGCCATACAATTAAAAACAAAAGAAGACAAAGAAACATTAGGATTACACTCCAATCCACAACTTTATAATGAAGAAATAAAGTTCTTTGGAAAGAAACAAAAATATCTCGGTATTTGGGGAATAAAGGAATAATATGAAAAAAATATACCTTTTTGTTACTCTTTTTCTGCTATTCTAACAGAATTATCAAGAAAAAATTTGTTAGAAACATTAAAAGTAGTTATATTTGCAAATGAAATCAATAGCTCATAATTAAAATTAAAAGCCTATAGGAACATCATTACTTCATAAAAAATCATTGAAATAATGAAAGATATTAATGAAATGACAGACGAGGAGTTGGCCTTGTCTTATGTAAATGGTGACAATAGAGCTTTTGATTTGCTGTTGTCGCACAATCAAACTAAACTTTTTTCCTACATACTTTTTGTGGTTAGGAATCGCGACGTAGCTGATGATATTTTCCAAGAAACGTTCGTAAAAATTATAACAAAACTTCAACAAGGCAAATATACGCCAAGTGGAAAGTTTTCGGCATGGATTATGCGTATAGCCCATAATGTTATTATGGACTGGTATCGTGCGCAAAAAGCTGACAAAGTAGTAGACTCAACCAAAGAAAATGACCTTTCGAATATATCAGGGTCTGAAGTTGTTATTGGAAATATTGAAAATCAATTTATTAGTAGTCAAACTTTGGAGGATATAAAAAAGATGATGGAGCATCTACCTACCACACAACGTGAAGTCGTTTTTATGCGCTATTATCAAGAAATGTCATTCAAAGAAATTGCCGAGACTACAGGTGTTAGTATCAACACGAGCCTCGGCAGAATGCGTTATGCTATTTTGAACCTACGAAAGATGGTTCACGAAAATGATATGCTATTGCAATTAGCCTAATACCTTCAAACCTCGTATAGTTTCAATAGGATTAGCCGATTTGAACACATAGCTTCCGCTCACCAAAATATCAGTTCCCGCCTCAACAAGGCGTGGAGCTGTTTCGTTTTGAACACCACCATCAACCTCAATAAGAGCATGGCTGTTCGATTCATCAATGAGTTTGCGTAAGCGTTTCACCTTACTAATGGCATTTTCGATGAACGATTGACCACCAAAACCTGGATTTACACTCATTATCAGCACAAGGTCAACATCTTCAACAATGTCTTCCAGCACCGAAACAGGAGTTGCAGGGTTAATAGCTACACCCGCTTTCATTCCTGCTTGTTTTATTTGCTGAATGGTACGGTGTAGATGTGGACAAGTTTCGTAGTGAACTGTCATAATTTCAGCACCTGCATCAGCAGTTTGCTGAATATAATTCTCAGGGTGCATAATCATATAATGCACGTCCATAGGCTTTTTACAAGCCTTTCCAACAGCCTTCAAGACAGGAAACCCGAACGAAATATTGGGAACAAACATTCCGTCCATTATGTCCATATGAATATAGTCGGAATCACTATTGTTAATCATTTCTATATCCTTGTCTAAATGCAGAAAATCTGCCGATAAGAGCGAAGGCGATACTAATGTTTTCATATTTTAATTTAAGCTATAAAATTCTTGCTTACCATTGACTTTCAAAGTTCTGTAAGTGTAAGCGATTTGTCGAATAATCTCCAATGTCTTTTCAGAAGGAGAGAGTTCATCTGGTGTAAATAATTCTATCATAGGCTCAATATTTTTATATGCTTCAAATAAGAAACGCATTCTTTGGCGGAATATTATGTTTTTCTATTATCTTTTTATAACTTTGTATCATGAAAGATATTTTAGAAGATATTTTTGCCAACAAACAAAAGGAATTAGAACAATGGAAACAATACGTTCCATTAAAGCAATTGTATGGCATTATTGAATATGAAGGAGCGTTGAAAAAGGAAGTTCCTTCAATGAAAGCTGCCTTACAAACTGATAATGCGAATGTTGTAGCCGAGTTTTTACGCAAGACTCCTGCAAAAGGTTGGGTTAATAAAGATGCAAAAGTAAGAAACCTTGTGCCTAATTTTGAGAAAAATGGTGCGAAAGCAATCAGCATTCCAACTGATTTCACTTTTTTTGGTGGCTATGATGAGTTTCTGCAAGAAGCCAAAGCTGTAGGTGTTTCGTTGCCTTTATTGTATAAAAATTATATCATAGATGAATATCAGCTCTTTCAAGCCAAACATGCGGGAGCCTCAGCTGTTATGCTTACAGCAGTATTTTTGGAAAGGGAACACTTAAAACATCTAATTTCACTTTCTCACCAACTAAACATGGAGGTAGCATTAGAATTGCATACGGAGGACGAAATCGACTTCCTTGCGTGCGAACCAGATATGGTTGTTGTGAATAATAGGTTGGCTGGAAGTTTCGAAAACGACATCAATCGGTCTTTAGAGTTTGCAACAAAACTCCCCAAAAATATACTAAAATTGAGCCAAGGAGGCATTGATACACCAGAAAAAGCAAAGGAAATCTTTTCAGCGGAATACAATTCTATTATAATAGGTGAAGAAATTATGCAAAAAGAAAATCCAAGTGAAGCCTTAAAACGCTTTATTACAGATATTAATCACTAATCAGGTTGATTGCAATAGGAATTTGAAAAAAATGAAAATAAAAGTTTGTGGCAATCGTGATGCCGAAAATATTCACGAATTAGCAAAATTACCCATTGATTGGTTGGGTTATGATTTTCGAGTAAATAGTCCTAAATTTGTAAGACAAGTGTCTTCACAAGCAGGTATTATGCCCGATTATGGCAGTAAAGAGGCTGCAATGGGTAAAGAAATGCAAAAGCCTATGAAGCAAAAGTTTAGCTTTGGTATTTTTGCAGACGATATGCCGCAAAGCATTGTTACTCGTATTGTAAATTTTAATCTTGACATTGTGCAGTTAGATGGTGAAGAAAGTGCGGTAATGATTGATAATTTACGTTGTACTGTCATTCCTGATATTCGTAAAGAAATTCAAATCATTAAAACTATTCCCATTACTTCAGAAGAAGATTTCAAGAAATGTGAAGCATACGAGGGACATTCTGACTATATTTTATTCAAATTTGAAAATCAAAATATTGAATTTATAGAACAATACAAAGGCAATATTCCGTTTTTTGTAAGCATCAATGATAAACAAATAGACAAGGTGAAGTTATTGAACCATGCACTTTTTGTTGGAATAGATTTAGAAGAATGCAACAAAGTTGAAGAAATTGTCAAAAATTTGAAGCCTTAAAGAAACCTTGAACAATCCTATGAAAAATGTAAGGTGCATACTAATAGACAATTATGACTCGTTTACATTCAATTTAGTTCACTTGTTAAGAGAATTGGGAGCGCAGGTTACTATCAAGAAAAACGATGAAATTAAATTTTCGGAGATAGAACAATATGATAAGATTATATTGAGTCCTGGTCCTGGAGTCCCCTCTGAAGCTGGTAAATTATTGGATATTATCAAACAATTTGCTCCAAAGAAACCCATTTTAGGAGTTTGTTTAGGACATCAAGCTATTGCCGAAGCCTTTGGTGGAAAACTTGAAAATTTGTCTTATGTATTCCATGGAGTGGAAACAAAAATCAATATCAACCCTGAAACACAATTGTTTAAAGGTTTGAAAAGCAATATTATTGTAGGACGTTACCATAGTTGGGTGGTGTCAAAAGATAATTTTCCATCCGATTTAGAAATAACAGCACAAACAAAAAGTGGACTGATAATGGCTTTACAGCATAAGAATTACGAGGTACATAGCATTCAATTTCACCCCGAAAGCGTACTAACACCTGATGGAAAAACAATCGTTAAAAATTGGTTGGAAATATAATTCTTTTTTATTACTTTTGTAATTACAATGGATAATTCGCAAAACAAATATTCCGATAATATTGTAGACGATGGCAAACCATGGTATGCCATACGCCTTTATAGCTTGAAGTTAGACGAAATAGAAACCTTTTTCCACGAAAAAGGAATGGAAACTTTTTCCCCAAAGCAAATAGTTACAGAAGAAGATAAGAATGGACGAATCAGAAAAAGTCTAAAACCCGTTGTAAGAAATCTTATCTTTGTGAAAAAGGATATGGAAGATAAAGCAATTAAAAAAGTCATCTATGAATCAAATTTTAAAATGTCTGTTTTCACAAAGGCAGAAGATAAGAGTCAATATAGCTTAATTCCTTCTGAAGAAATGTATGAGTTTAGGCTCATGTGCAACCCAGAAATAAGTTTGCGTAAATTCATTTCGTCTGAAGAAGCGCAACTAAAAGAAGGCGAAGAGGTGTATGTGAAGTTTGGTTTACTCAAAGGACTGAAAGGAAAATTAGTTCGTTCGAGCAAAAAATATTATCTATTGAAAGAAATTCCTGGTATTGGCGTGATGATGAAGGTAACAAAATGGTGTTGCGTGCCTCTATCAGAAATGAAAAAATCATAGATTTTTCCACATTTATAATAAGCAAAAATAAGAAAAATGAAATATCTTCAAATTACTTTTACATTAAATCCTGATACAGAATTAGCACGAGAGCTTTTAATAGCAATGGCAGGAGAAGCTGGTTGCGACTCATTTTCAGAAAAAGGAAATGTTGTCTTAGGCTATTGCTTGGAAGATAAATTTGACGAAACGCTATTAAAAAATAGCGTGAAAAACTTTATTTTGCCCGATACAACTATTGAATATAAGGTGGAAAAAGCTGAAGATAAGAATTGGAATGAGAAATGGGAAAATACTGGATTTTCACCTATTATTATTGATAACAAATGCGTTATATGCAGTTCAAAACTAGAAAATCCTCAACTTTTATTAGACACTGCTGATGAAAAGAATGCACTCATCATTCGCATAGACCCCAAACAGGCCTTTGGCTCAGGCACTCATGAAACCACACAAATGATTGTTGATGAACTATTAAATATGGATTTGGCGAACAAAACAATATTGGATTGTGGGTGTGGCACAGGAATTTTATCAATTGTAGCAGCAAAACGAAATGCAAAAGAGGTTTGCGCTTACGATATTGACGAATGGAGTGTAAAAAATACCGAATATAATGCTAATTTAAACAATGTTGAACTATCCGTAAAGGAAGGAAATTGCAATATTATTAAAGAGTTTAATAAAAAATTTGATATTGTTATTGCTAATATTAATCGCAATATTTTATTAGAGGATATGGACACTTTTGTTGATTCAATGAATCCTAATGCAATTTTAATATTAAGCGGTTTTTACAACGAAGACATACCCTTTTTAGAAGAAAAAGCTACTACTCTTGGACTGAAAATGAGTCGATGTAAAGAGAATCAGTCGTGGTGCTGTCTGGTATTTCAATAGGTTTAGGCTCTGGAATGAGCATTTGCATAAGGTCATAATAACTCCCATTGAAAATATTTAAGTCCACAAAACCTTTTATACCAGGTAATTTTCCAGCATCAGTATGTTGCCAAAAATGCCACTTCCCAGCATATTCCATTTTATCAACATAATAGTGGGCTATCCAATAAGGGTAGTCATCAAAGCGAGAATCAGAAAGGTATTGGTCTTTAAATTTGTAATAAGTATAAATAATAGGTTTTACATGGTATTCGTTTTCAACGATATGCAACCACGTTAGAATATTTTGCTGAAATTCCTCTGTACTAATATCCTTTGGTTTTGTTTCAACATCAAGCACTGGGGGCAAATCACCAGGTTCTAATTTTGTCATTGCTAAAAAGAAATAAGCCTGACGGCGGGGCGAAGAAGTATTGCTCCAAAAGTGATAAGCACCACGAACAAGTCCAAATTCTTTCGCATTATAAAAATTTACTCGAAAGTTTCTGTCTACATGGCTATCTCCTTCTGTCGATTTCATAAATACAAAACGAATAGGAACTTGCTCTATCAAAGCATTTCGAAGGCGCGCCCAATTGATATTTCCTTGATAATGACTTATGTCGATACCATGAATTTCAAACCCACTCGGATAATCTGGGTCGCCATAAATAGCTCTCCAGCGAAATCCAGATGGTGCTACTAAAAAATAATAGAATAATAAGCAATAAATAAAGGCAATAGATAATCCCCCACTCCATCTCCCCCATTTGGACATTTCGCGCAATTTTGTGCGAATTTTATTGATGTTTAAGCGATTATCCATTGCCGTTTTATTCTATTTTTCAATTTAATAGGCAGGAATTTGTTTACCTTGTTCGAGTGCTAACGTCCTTGTTGTTTGGTCGCATACGTCAGAAGGTCCCCAATATTGAACAGGACCAGGGTAAATGTAGCTGGTTTCTTTTGCCCATTTGTTACGTACTTTTGCGAAAGCCTTAAATGGTGCACCGTCCAATTCAACGAGTGCTTTGCGAATTACAGGCTTCATTTCTCCATTACGACGCTCAATGTTCATCATCATTGTGATAGGAACACCACCTGCAATCCAGTTTTCAGCCTTATCTGTTGTATTTTTTACGATAGCCATATAACCCGTTTTTCCATTGGCAATAAGTTGAACTGCTGATGTTCCCAGCGAATAACAGTAGTCGGAATCGAAGTTAGAAGGTGCTGCACAACGACCTTCATAGCCTAAGAAGTGGTGCAAAGTTGCAAAGCTACCTTTATATTGACCCTCTTTAGTCCATTTTTGGAGCTTCATAGCTACCATTTCTGAAATAAGTTTTTCAGTTTCAATGAGCGACACTTGTACGTTTCCATGTGGATCACGGTCTAAGGAAAGCTGACGAGCAACACCAATAGGAAGCGTTTCAAAAGTAGCTTTGTTGGCGTCAGATAGATGTTCGATGATGTAAGCGCGTTGAGCGTCAGCATCTAAATCCTTATAATCACTGCCATGTTCTGCAAGTAAATCATTCAACTCTTGAATTAAACGACCAATGGCAGGCACAAACTCAATAAGTCCTTCTGGGATTAAAACTACGCCATAGTTACGTCCATCTTTTGCACGACTTGCTACAACTGTTGCAATTTCTTCAACTATATCATTTAAAGTCAAATCCTTTGACTGAATTTCTTCTGAAATCAAACAGATGTTAGGCTGTGTTTGCAAAGCACATTCAAGAGCAATGTGTGATGCAGAACGTCCCATTAACTTTATGAAATGCCAATATTTACGGGCAGAATTGCAATCACGAGCAATATTTCCAATAAGCTCTGAATAAGTCTTAGTGGCAGTATCAAAACCAAAAGAAGTTTCTATTTGGTCGTTTTTCAAGTCGCCATCAATTGTTTTCGGGCAACCTATGACTTGAATTCCATATTTCTTGGCTGCATAATATTCTGCAAGAACACACGCATTTGTATTTGAATCATCACCACCAATTATCACAAGTGCTTTAATATCAAGTTCGCGAATAATTTCTAAACCCTTCTCAAACTGTTCTTCTTCCTCAAGTTTAGTACGACCAGAACCTATTAAATCAAAACCGCCAGTGTTTCTATATTTATCGATAAGCACTTCTGTTATCTCAATATAATTGTGGTCTACCAAACCTCCAGGCCCCATAAGAAAACCAAAGAGACGATTTTCTGGGTTTAATTTCTTTAATTCATCAAACAATCCTGATATAACATTGTGTCCACCAGGAGCTTGTCCGCCCGATAAAATAACTCCTACATTAATCTTTAAAGCAGCTTGTTCCTCGGCAGGTACAAACTCTACGAGAGGCATTCCGTATGTATTAGGAAATAAACTCTTAATTTCATCATGGTTATCTACACTCTGTGTTGGTTCACCTTCCTTAATTTTTACAGCACCCTGTAATGCCTTAGGCAATTTTGGCTGATAGCTTGCTCTTTCCTTTTGCAAAGCACTCGTTTCCATACTCTATTCTTTTTAAACGTTATTTTTGAAACAATCTGTTATCTTTGTTGCAAAAGTACATTTTTTATATGACAAATAGAAAGAAAAAATGTAAAAAACCAAATTTAACTCTATTTTTCTTTGGAGTTTCTTGGTTTTCTTATTTTTTTTATTATCTTTGAAACATCAAAGTGAATTTAGACAACTTATATAATATGGGAAATAAAAGAAATTTAAAACGCTCTATCAATAATATTTGCAGCGAACTTTTTACCGAAACAATAGCAGCTTCTTTGTATGGAAGCAATGTAAATAAAGACAACGTAGAAGCTATTTTGGCTGCTATCGTTCTTTTGCGTAACAACTATATTGGCAGAGTTTCGCATGTAGAGCCAGGCATGAATGCGAAAGACTATTTCAAAGATTTACGAGAAAAGTTTGATGCCGATACTAATGAAATTATAGACCAAATCTGCAGTTTAGGATAAAAAGTATGTTGAAGAAGCTTTCTTCATGGCTTTTATTCAGAGTCATGGGGTGGAAAAAGGAAGTCGAAATAGATTTTCCAAATAAATTTATCATTTGCCTTGCGCCACACACAAGTAATTGGGATTTCTTAATCGGACAATTATATGGTTTATCTCAAGGGATAAAAATTAATTTCTTAATGAAGAAAGAATGGTTCTTTTGGCCTATGGGGGTAATCTTTAAGAAGATGGGAGGAATTCCCGTATATCGTAGTAAGCACACGAGCATGACCGATAGGATAGCCGAACATGCTATAAAAGCCGAAAAATTTGGTTTATGTATTACGCCTGAAGGGACACGTTCATTGAATCCTGAGTGGAAAAAAGGATTCTATTATATCGCATTGAAAGCTCAAATCCCAATTCTACTATATGGGGCAGACTATGAAACGAAAACGATTGTATGTAAAAAGTCTTTGGTTCCAAGTGGAAATATAAACGAAGAGTTTAAGATGATTAAATCCTATTACAAAGATTTCAAGGGTAAACACCCAGAGTTGTTTACCATAGGAGAAATATAAACAATGACAAATAAAATATTTACTTTCTTGATTTGTATGACTATTTCGCTAAATGCAGTGGCGCAATCGAAAAAAACAAATTGGGGAAAGGCTGAATATAAAGGAAAACAATGGGTTGAAAACGTATCACGCCCAAACGAAATTACGAATGGATTGAGTGGTAGACACTTCTCCATTTGGGCATCACATGGTCATTACTATGATGAAAATAAGGGGAAATGGAAATGGCAAAGACCGAATCTTTTCGGTACAACAGAAGATTTATTCACACAAACAATCGTTATTCCGTTCCTCTTTCCAATGTTGGAAAATGCAGGAGCAGTAGTGGTTTCACCACGAGAACGTGATTGGCAGAAGAACGAAATTATTGTTGATAACGATAACCGAACATCTTATTATAAGGAAACAAACGATAAGAAGAAATGGGAAAATGCTAATGGTTCGGGATTTGCGTTTCATCAAGGCACATACGCTGATGGTGAAAATCCATTTATTGCTGGTACGGCAAGGCAAATTAAATCACGTAAAAAGAATAGCAAACTTAGTTTTATTTCTTACCAACCGAATATTCCTGAAGAAGGAAAATATGCAGTTTATGTAAGTTACAAAACTGTAAAAAAGAGCGTTAAAGACGCAGAATATATCGTCTTTCATAAAGGAGAAGAAACCCATTTCAAGGTGAACCAACAAATGGGCGGTGGAACATGGGTCTATCTTGGAACTTTTGATTTTGATAAAGGTTGCAATATTTTTAATCGTGTCATTCTCACCAACCACGGAAAGAAAAGAGGAATTGTTACAGCTGATGCTGTAAGATTTGGTGGTGGTATGGGAAATATCGTTCGAGGAGGAACAACAAGTGGTATGCCCCGAACCTTAGAAGGTGCTCGTTACTACACACAATGGGCGGGTGCGCCACGTGATGTTGTAAGCAAAAGCAACGGAACAAGCGATTATAAAGACGACATCAATACACGTTCACTTTATACAAATTGGCTTGCAGGAGGTTCATCGTATGCCCCAAATATTGCTGGATTGAAAGTTCCTATTGAATTAACCTTAGGTGTCCATAGTGATGCTGGGTATGATATGAGCGGAAATACAATAGGAACATTGTCCATTTGCACCACTCAAAAAGGCAACCCAACCTTGGGAACAGGATTATCTCGTTCCGTTTCACAAGATTTTGCAAATCTATTATTAACCAATGCAAAGCGCGATATTGAGAACACATTCAAAAGAGCTTGGAATATTCGTGGTGTTAAAGATGATAATTATAGTGAAACACGTTTGCCAGAAGTACCTTCAGCAATCATAGAAACAATGTCTCACCAAATTTGTGATATGCGATTAGGTCAAGACCCTAATTTCAAATTTACTCTCGCTCGTTCCATTTATAAAAGTATACTCCGTTATTCTGCGCAAATGCACGAAACAGAATATGTTGTACAACCTTTAGCCCCCAATAACTTCCGCATTGAATTTATTACTAAGAATAAAATCCGGTTAAAATGGAACGCTGTTGGCGACCCTTTAGAACCTTCTGCCAAGCCAACTTCATACAATGTTTATACGGCAACAGGTACAAGCGGTTTTGACAATGGTACAAATATAAATGGAACAACCTTCGAATTAAAATTAGAACCTGGTGTTATCTATAATTTTAGAGTAACGGCTTGTAATCAAGGAGGAGAAAGTTTTCCAACCGAAGTACTTTCTGCATTGAACCAAAGCGATTCAAAAGAAACCATTTTAATCGTAAATGGTTTCAATAGACTATCCTCCCCTGCTATCATTGACAATGAAACTGAACAAGGTTTCAATCTCGAAGCTGACCCAGGTGTAAGCTATGGCATTACAGCAGTGGAATGGACGACAAAGTAACTTTGACAAATCGCAAGCAGGCAATGAAGGTCCAACGGCTTTAGGTTTCGGTGGTGATGAATTAGTAGGGCAATTTATTGTAGGAAATACCTTTGATTATGTTCGTACACATGCTGAAGCTATTTTTACAAGTGGCAAATATAATATTGTAAGTTGCTCAAGCGAAGCCTTAGAAAATGGCTATCTCAAATTGAGCGACTATGTTCTCGTTGATTTAGCCTTAGGCTTGGAGAAAAACGACGGACATAGTTTATTCCAATATAAGGCTATCCGCCCACGCATGCAAGACCAAATTGCAAATTATTTAATGCATGGTGGACGAGTTTTTGCAAGTGGAGCATACATTGGTTCTGACATGGGTACGAGTAGCGAGCAACAATGGTTGTCTACTTTCTTTAAACTTTCGGCAGCAGGCAACAATCAAAACAATTATAATGAGACTGTTACAGGCTTCGGCTCTCAAAAGTTTGATATTTACAGAACAATGAACGAAAAGCATTATGGAGCTTATTCCCCCGATATTTTAATGCCTTTAGGTTCTGCTTTCAGCCCATTAAGATATGCCGATAATACAAGTGCAGGTGTCGCTTATAAAGGAAAAGATTTTCGAACATTCGTTATGGCATTCCCATTTGAATGTATAAAAGATAAAGATACACGCAACAGAATTATGCGAGGCATTGTTTCTTTCTTATTGCAGTAAAGAAACACACCTACAAAAATATTTAAAAACATTTAACAAGAATATTATGCATCAAATACAAGCAAATGTTTCAGGTACAAGACATATTGACATCGAAGATAAACATCTCAAGACTATCACAAAATACAATTTATTAGCAAACATGATAGATTCAACGGGGGTTATAGATGAAGAAATTTTAGATAAATTGAAACTTACTGTACGTAGTCTTTTAGAATCAGAAGCTGGCAAGGATAAAGACCTTCTCGACCTTTGCTTAGACGTTATATACAATCAAAACATGAAAGCGTTGGGATTGAAGAATCTTATCGACCTTTATCGTCAATATTACGAAGAGAGCAAAGAGGACGTTAAACTCGAAGAAAAGCAAGTAGAAAATTAATTGAGGTATAAATTTGAGTAACAATAAAGCTACAAGAAGGCAACAAAACGAGCAAAAGGATTCTCAAAACAAGCCTTCTAACAGAAAAGGTTCGAGGACAGGAGAGCAAAAGAAAAAAGAAAAAAGTGTTCACACGACCTCACGATATAGACTTACAGACTTTCTACCGACAACGAAGAAAGAGGTAGAGTTGCGAAAATGGGACGAACTTGATGTTATCCTATTTTCTGGTGATGCTTATATAGACCACCCTGCTTTTGGTGCTGCTGTTATTGGTCGCACTTTGGAGGCTGCGGGCTATAAAGTAGCTATTGTTCCACAGCCCGATTGGCATGGAGATTTCCGAGATTTCAAGAAATTAGGTCGTCCACGACTTTATTTTGGCATTAGCCTGGAGCAATGGACTCTATGGTTAATAAATATACTGCCAACAAACGCTTACGTTCGGAAGATGCTTATTCGCCTGATGGACGCCACGACTTGCGTCCAGAATATCCTTCAATAGTTTACGCTAATATTTTACGTAAACTTTTTCCTGATGTCCCAATCGTTTTAGGAGGTATCGAAGCATCACTTCGCCGCCTTAGTCATTATGATTATTGGAAAGATTGTCTTCGCAAAAGCATACTTTGTGATTCGAGTGCTGACATCGTAATCTATGGCATGGGAGAAAAGCAAGTAGTTACGATTGCACAAGAATTAGAAAAAGGAAGAAATATTCGCGACTTAAAGGAAATTCCACAAACGGCTTATCTTTGTAAAAAGGAGGAAATTCTTGAAGGAATAAAAGACAATGATATTATATTACATTCGCATGAAGAATGTTTACACAATAAAAAATATCAATCAGAAAACTTCAAACACATTGAAGAAGAGTCGAATAAAAAGCATGCACAGCGCATTTTACAAGAAGTTGATGGGCAATACACGGTTGTAAATCCTCCCTACCCCACCATGAGTACTGCCGAAGTTGATGCAACATACGATTTACCCTATACGCGTGAACCTCACCCCAAATATAATGGAAAGACGATTCCTGCTTACGAAATGATTAAATTCAGCGTGAACATTCATCGTGGTTGTTTCGGTGGTTGTGCTTTCTGTACGATTTCAGCTCACCAAGGTAAATTTATAGCAAGTCGTTCGAAGGAAAGTATCATTAAGGAAGTGAAACAAGTTGTACAAATGCCTGATTTTAAAGGGTATCTTTCCGACTTAGGCGGTCCGTCTGCCAATATGTATGGTATGGCTGGGAAAAATCAAAAAGCATGCGAACATTGTAAACGACCAAGTTGTATCAATCCAGAAATATGCCCAAATCTTGACACCGACCATTCAAAACTGCTTGAAATTTATCGAGAAGTTGATGCACTTCCAGGGATTAAAAAGAGTTTTATAGGTTCGGGTGTTCGTTACGACTTGCTCTTACACAAGAGTAAAGACGAGAAAAGTAATGAAGCTGCAAGAGAATACACGCGTGAATTAATTAAAAATCACGTTAGTGGACGATTGAAAATTGCCCCAGAACATACTTCTGACCGTGTCTTAAAACTCATGCGCAAGCCTTCGTTTGAACAATTCTACCAGTTTAAACGCATCTTTGACAGAATCAATCGAGAAGAAAACTTGCGCCAACAAATTATTCCTTACTTTATTTCGTCACACCCAGGCTGCAAGGAAGAAGATATGGCTGAACTCGCTGTCATCACTAAAGACCTTGATTTCCATTTGGAACAAGTGCAAGACTTCACGCCCACGCCGATGACAGTAGCTACCGAAACATGGTATTCGGGCTTTGACCCATACACGTTAGAAAGTATTTTCTCTGCTAAAACACCACGAGAGAAGTTGGCACAACGTCAATTCTTCTTTTGGTACAAGCCAGATGAACGGAAGAATATAGAGCGAGAACTGAACAGGATAGGACGTAGCGACCTCATTTCAAAACTCTATAATAATAAACCATTTAAGGGAAAAGTGACCTACGACCCTAAAGCTATAGGGAGTAGTCCTGCTGACTATCATAAAGGAAATCGATCGCACAGACAAGAAAATGGACGAAAGCAGCAAGAAGGGTCTTGGAAAAAAAATAAAAGCAAGCGAAGATAACATTAAAAACTTAATATACAGACATTTTATAGAATGGTAATATAAATAAAAGAAGAGATGAAAGAATTTGATACTTATGTATTCGACTTGGACGGCACACTCCTCGAAACATTAAATGATTTAGCAGCAAGTACCAATTATGCTTTACGAACCAATAATTTCCCAGAACATACTGTTGAGGAAGTTAGAATGTTTGTAGGCAACGGAGTGAAAAAACTCATCGAACGGGCTATTCCCAATGGATTAGAGAATCCTAAATTTAACACAGTATTAGATAGTTTCCGCCAACATTATTTGGAACACAACCTCGATACAACTAATCCTTACAAAGGTATTCCCGAATTACTCAAAGAACTAAAAGCACGCGGAAAGAAACTTGCCATTGTTAGCAACAAGTTTTATGCTGCCACACAAGACCTTGCACACCATTTCTTCCCTGATACTATTGAGATTGCAATTGGCGAACGTGACGATATAAAAAAGAAACCAGCACCTGATACAGTTTTGGAAGCATTGCGTCAATTGGGCGTTTCTAAGGACGGAGCTGTTTATATCGGCGATAGCGATGTAGATATTATGACGGCAAAAAATTGTGGAATACCTTGTGTCAGTGTTCTTTGGGGATTCCGTGACAAGGATTTCCTCATCAAGCATGGTGGAAACATATTCATTGAACACCCAAACGAATTGTTACCTGACTAAAAAGAAGGAGTATCATACTAAAGGGGGATTATTTTAACCCCTTATATTATTGAAAAAGGCAACAATCACTTTGAATATTAGTAATTCAAAATGATTGTTGCCTTTTATATTGCAATAAAAAATACGTTCATTTAGAGCGTAATTTTTATTCAACTTACTTTATAATGCCTTGACTTTTAAATATTTGTTTCAATATTTCTACACCACGTTCCACTTGTTCTTGTGTATGAGTAGCCATTAAAGCAAATCGAACCAATGTGTCTTGTGGTGCGCACGCTGGTGGAATTACAGGGTTAATGAATACACCTGCATCATAAGCTAATTTGGTTACGATGAATGTTTTTTCAATATCACGAACATAAAGTGGAATAATAGGACTTTCGGTATCACCTATTTCAAATCCTTCTTCACGGAAACGTTTGAGCGCATAGTTTGTAACGTCCCAAAGATGTTGTTGGCGTTCAGGTTCTTCCTGAATAATATGCAATGCTTCTAAGGCTGCTGCCGTTGCTGCAGGTGTATTACTTGCCGAGAAAATATAAGTTCTGCATGTATGACGCAAGTAATTGATAGTTTCCTTATCACCTGCTATAAAACCACCAATTGAAGCTAAACTCTTAGAGAAAGTACCCATAATAAGGTCTACTTCATCGGTAATTCCAAAGTGGTCGCAAACTCCCCTACCTTGTTTTCCGAACACTCCTAAACCATGAGCTTCATCAACCATGATAGAACAATTGTACTTATGTTTCAGTTCTACAATTGCTGGAAGGTTTGCGAGGTCGCCTTCCATTGAAAAGACACCATCTACAACAATAAGTTTAATAGCATCTTGAGGAAGTTTTTGCAGCACACGCTCCAAATCTTCCATGTCGTTGTGCTTGTAACGGAGCTGTGTAGCAAAGCTCAAACGGCGTCCATCAACAATACTCGCATGGTCACGGTCGTCGCAAATAATATAATCGCCACGACCTACAACTGAAGCGATAACACCAGAATTTACAGAAAAACCTGTTGAAAAACAAAGAACATCGTCTTTGTGCATAAACTCAGCAAGTTCTTTCTCTAATTGTACATGCAAATCAAGCGTACCATTCAAAAAACGGCTACCTGCGCAGCCAGAACCATATTTGTCTAAAGCACGCTTGCCAGCCTCAATAACCCTTGAGTCATTGGGCAATCCTGTGTAGGCATTTGAACCAAACATGAGAATTTCATGACCATCAATGTCGGTCACTACAGTTCCTTGCTTACTTGTAATTTCTCGGAAATAGGGATAAACCCCTGCATCGATGAATTTCTGCGGTTCACAGTAACTTTTGTACTTGTCTTGTAATTGTCCCATATATATAAGGTGTAGCCGAAGCTACGTTTTTCATTAGGCTACAAAGATACGATTTTTTGTCGGAATATGGCATTTTTTCTTAATTGATTAACTAATTAATCTTTTTTCACAATAGATAATTTATTAAATACATATTAATCATTAACTTTGCTTATTAATGCTCTAATAGAGAAAAACGACAAGATGAAGAAGAAAGTTCTGTTTATAATGAATCCTATTTCGGGAACGAATAAAAAAGATTCAATTCCCGAAGAGATTGATAAATATATTGATAAAAAATTATTCGATTACCAAATAGCTGTAACCGAATATGCAGGTCATGCAATAGCTTTAACCCAAAAGGCTGTAGCCGATAAAATTGACATCGTAGTTGCCGTAGGTGGCGACGGAACTGTTAATGAAGTTGGTCAAGGATTAATCAATTCTGAAACCGCAATGGGTATCATTCCTTCTGGTTCGGGAAATGGTTTAGCACGTCATTTATGCATTCCTATCAATATACAGAAGAGTTTGGAAATTATCAACCAAAACGTCATCCACGCATTGGATTACGGAATCATCAACAATCACCCTTTTTTCTGCACATGTGGTATGGGGTTTGACGCATTCATTTCGATGAAATTTGCCGAAGCTGGTAAACGAGGTCCTATCACATACGTCCAAAAAGTTTTGGAAGAAGGCTTGCGTTACGAGCCTGAAACTTATGAGATAGAAGACGATGAAGGTGTTCATCATTACAAAGCTTTTTTGGTATCTGTAGCCAATGCTTCACAATATGGGAATAATGCTTATATTGCCCCACAAGCACACATGAGCGATGGAATGTTAGATGTCATTATTATGGAACCTTTTAATGTATTAGAAGCTCCAAAAGTAGCGATTCAAATGTTTAACAAAACATTAGATAAAGACACTAAAATCAAGTCGTTTAAGGCAAAAAGCATACACATACATCGAAAAAAGAAGGGAGTAATTCACTTCGATGGCGACCCTATAATGGCTGACAAAGATGTAGAAATAAAACTCGTTCCTAAAGGCATCAAGGTGGTTGTCAATCCTGCTGATTGCTCAGAAATAAGACGTCCGAATGTGATTCAAACTTCTTTTTCTGAGTTATTTTCATATATTGATTTAATTCGTCTCAATGTGCATAAACAAAGTAGAAAATTTCAAGCTCTTAACAAGATTATTTTCAGAAAACTAAATATGTAATGGGATTTACGTTCAAACAATTTCATATTGAACAAGACCAATGTGCGATGAAAGTAGGCACTGATGGTGTACTTTTAGGAAGTTGGGCTAATGGCGGAGAACATATATTGGACATTGGAACAGGCACAGGTTTGTTAGCTTTAATGATGGCGCAACGCTTTGAAAAAAGCCTAATTGATGCCATAGAAATTGAAGAAAATGCCTATCAACAAGCAGTGCAAAATGTGGCAAAATCAGTTTTCAAAAGTAAGATAAATATTATTCATTCGTCTTTACAAAACTTTGCGAAAAGCAACATTAACCAATACGATTCAATTATCTGTAATCCACCCTATTTCGTTAATTCATTAAAGAATAACAAAAAGAGTAAAACCATTGCACGACACAACGATACCCTTCCTTTCAACGAACTCATTTCTTTGGCTTATAAATTACTCAAAACAGAAGGAACATTATCATTGGTTTTACCCGTTAATATTTTTCCATTGATTGAAACAGAAGCAGTCATTTATGGATTCTTCTTGAACAGAAAAATAAGCATTAAAACTACTGAAAAAAAACAGCCCAAACGCGTTTTAGTAGAATACAAAAAAGAACCTACTCAAATAGAAACCTCAACGGAATATTTATTAAACCAAAATGGAGAAAAATCTATTTGGTATCAACAACTAACCAATATTTTTTACATCAACTAAGCTATTTTTCACCAAAAGCAACAACTTTGAGAAAAAAGAAAAAGCCCCATTCTTTAAAAGAGCCTATTTTGCAGCACAAAACAATAACTTTTGAGGGGTAAAATAGGCACTTTTACATAAAAAAGAAGTTGCTATTTTTCATCTCAACCC
>NZ_BAIS01000024.1 GCF_000613345.1 Prevotella disiens JCM 6334 = ATCC 29426
GTTTTGGAAATGAAATAATAGATACGATGCGATGATTTCTACAATACTTCTAGTACGGCTTGCATTCCTTCTATTTTTTTCAGACTATCCATAATGAGTTTTACGTCGTCACGGTCGTGTACACCTAATTCTATGGTTCCACCGAAGATACCATTATCGCTATTGAGGGTAATTTTTCGCATATCAATGCCTAATTGGTCGGAAATGACATTGGCAACTTCACGTAACATTCCCTTTTGGTCTATACCACGAATTTCGATTGCTGCATCGAAGAATAATTTGCGGTGCATATCCCATTTGGCATCAAGAATGCGTGAGCCATAGCTGGCTTTCAGTTTGGCAGCCACTGGACAAGCACGTTTATGAATCTCTATATGACCGTTATTATCAATAAATCCTAAGGCATCATCGCCTGGAATTAGGTGGCAACAATTTGGGAAAATGTAGCGTTCTATGTTATCTTCGTTGATATAGATAGGTTTTTTCTTATTGATTTTTTCGTCTACAACAATCAAACCGCCCACAACTTTTGGGTTGGCTAATGCGTTTCCTTGTTTCTCGTTGCCTTTATTGGTTTTTAGGAAAGGTACATATTTGCGCCAAGCCAAGGACGGATAGCCTTTCTTGGAGCGATTTCTTCCATGTAATTCGTCAATGTCCGACTCACCTAATATAAGTGATTTGCGTCCAACTGCTATGAACAAGTCGGCATGTTTCTTCATTTGGTGTAAATCGCAAAGTTTATCGAGAACTGAAGTGGTCATTTGGAAATCGTGTTTCTGTAGCCATTTTTCTAATTTCTCTTCGCCTTCTTTTTGTATTTCACGCCCTTCACGACGTAAAATTGCTAAAATTTTGCCCTTTGCCTTTGCTGTTGAAACGAAATTTATCCATGATTCTTCAACTCGTTGTGCCTTCGAAGTAAGAATTTCTACTTGGTCGCCGCTCTGCAATTTGTGGCTTAATGGGACGAGTTTATGGTTTACTTTTGCGCCAATACAATGGCTTCCGATGAATGTATGTATTTGGAATGCAAAGTCTAAAGCAGTACACCCAGCTGGCATCATCTTGATTTCTCCTTTTGGCGTGAAGACAAATATTTCGGAAGCAAATAGATTTAACTTGATAGCGTCAAGGAAATCCATTGCATCGGGTTGTGGGTCATCGAGAATTTCCTTGATGGTGTGCAACCAATCGTTCAATTCGCCCTCATCTTCGGTTACCTCTTGTCCTTCTTTATATTTCCAATGTGCAGCAAAACCCTGTTCTGCAATTTCGTCCATGCGGTCGGAACGGATTTGAATTTCTATCCATTGTCCCAATTTAGACATCAGTGTAACGTGCAAAGCTTGGTATCCATTTGCCTTCGGGTGGTTCACCCAATCGCGTAAACGGTCGGGGTGGCTCTTATAAAGCTTGCTGATTGCTACATAAATTTGGAAACATTCATTGGCTTCTTCCTGTCTGTTTTTAGGTGTAAAGATAATGCGTACCGCCAAAATATCGTAAATTTCTTCGAATGGAACATGCTTGGTTTGCATTTTATTCCATATTGAAAATGGACTTTTTACACGCGCTTTGATTTCGTATTTAAGCCCCATTCGGTCGAGTTCTGCCTTGATAGGTGCTGTGAAATTATCGAAAAGCATGTCGCGTTGTGCTTGTGTAGAAGCAATTTTGGCTTGTATGGCTTTGTACTCTTCAGGGTGTTCGTAACTGAAACTAAGGTCTTCGAGTTCTGTTTTTATCTTGTTGAGTCCCAAACGATTTGCCAATGGTGCATAAATATAAAGCGTTTCGCCCACTATTTTATATTGTTTGTTGGCAGGTTGCGAAGCCAAAGTACGCATGTTATGGAGGCGGTCGCAAATTTTAATGAGGATAACACGAATGTCATCGCTCATTGTGAGCAACAGTTTTTTGAAGTTTTCAGCTTGTGCAGAGGCTTGGTCGCCAAAAATTCCACCTGAAATTTTGGTTAAACCATCGACTATCATTGCGATTTTTGAGCCGAAAATATTTTCAATATCCTCAACCGTATAGTCGGTATCTTCCACAACATCGTGTAGAAGGGCAGAGCAAATACTTGTAGAACCTAAGCCAACTTCTTCGCAAGCAATCTGTGCAACAGAGATAGGGTGTAGGATATAAGGCTCACCCGATAGGCGTCTTACACCTTTATGCGCCTGTTTGGCAAAGTGAAAAGCCTTCGTTATGATGTCTACTTTTTTTCTATGTGGCGATGCTAAATAGGTATCAAGGAGATGTTGGAACGCATCTTCAATGATTTTATCTTCTTTTGCTTCGTCGATTCCGCCTACTTCTTTCTCTTTTTCCATATTGCTTCTCCTCAGTTAATATTGGCTTTCTGTTTTAACTATTGGTTCTATGCTGTTGTTTTCCAACGATTTTTGCAGCTATATCAGTGGGTTGCTTGTCTTTGATTTCATTGTTTTGAGTCAATGAAATAGCATTATCTGTGAAACGTTTTGCCTTTTCTGCTGGCAATAAAATAGTGGCACTTCCATCGATAGTCTTTACTATTCCTTGTCGGTATTGAGGGTTTAGTGTTTTTAAATCAGCCAAATCCATGTCCACTAAATTGGCTATTTTTGCCAATGGTATATCTTCTGTAACCACCACTTTCCCTATTTGTTCAGGCAAACCAGTTGATTCTGGCATAATATTGTAATCAGCGTGATAGTTCATCACGAAGTTTGCTGCAATGAAAGCGGGTACATAACCCCGTGTTTCTTTGGGCAAGTATTCATAAATCTGCCAAAAATCGCTTGCTCCTCCTGCCTTTTCTATGGCTACACTCACGCGTGTTGGTCCACAATTGTAGGCTGCTAATGCCAAAGTCCAATCGCCAAATCGTTGGTAAAGGTCGCCCAATAGCTTTGCAGCAGCATACGATGACTTGATAGGGTCTAATCTTTCATCAACATAATTGTTGATTTTTAAATTATATTGCTTGCCTGTTGCAGGCATCAGTTGCCATAAACCAGCTGCACCCTTGCCCGAAATAGCCTTCGGATTGAGTCCCGATTCAATAACAGGGAGATTCTTTAATTCTAACGGCAAGCCATAATGGCACAACGCTTCCTCAAAGATTGGGTTGTAATAATCGGCTCTTGCCAACAAACAACTCGTTGAACGCCGTCCCTGTTTTATGTATCTGTCGATGTATTTCTGTACTTCGGGGTGGTAAGTCAGTTGCATCGCACCCGAAACTCGGCTCAATAAATGACTAATTGTAGCAGCTTCGTCTTCAGTTTCTGCGCCATTGTGGCTTCCATACCCATTATTCTGCTGTTTGTAGAATTTGGTATTGCTGTATTCTACTTCTATTTCGTAATCTTTTTCTTCTGCTTGTGGTATGTAAACTTGCATTGTTTTGCCACGATTATCGGTAACCGTTTGTTGTTGAGCGTGTATTCCACAAGCTCCAAACGCAAATAATGCAAAGGTAATTATCTCTCTTTTTTTGAACATTAATTATTGTTTTTGGTGAAAATCTGCCTTCCTTTACATTAGAAAGTCAGACTGCAACCTATGCCAACCGCCGAACTTTTGAATGGATTTCTATTGGAGGTAAACGAATTATCGTTTAAAATGGCTGGTGCTATATGTAGCGACAAATTGTCGGAAATATCAAAATCGGAAAGCGAAGCATCAACGTAAGCGTCAATAACCGATAAAGCATAGACTGCAACCGCTGCAAAAATGCTTAAATCGCGCCAACGGCGAAATTTATCTTTACGCTTTTTGAATACATTTTGGTAGTAACTTTTGTTCTCTTCCGTAATCTTAGTTCCCAAATGGAGGAAGCTATTGTAACTTTGCGTATTGGGATCATCGTCCATAAGGTCTAAATATCCTCTTTGATAATCACGATATTGCTGATTGTTCCAAGTTATGGCGTACACGCAACCTGCTATTCCACCATAAAAAATAGGCAATTTCCAATATTTACGGTTATAGATTTGTCCTGCACCAGGCAATGCAATAGCAAGCCAAAGTGCCTTTTTAGGATTTGGACGCCATTTGCTCCAGTCCTTAGCCAGCTTAATACTATCCTTTTTGGCAAGGTTTTTCAGCTTAGTATCCTTCGTTGTGGTGAGTTCAAACTTGCGTTCTTGCTTTTCAATAGGTACACCAACAATGGTCGTAGAGGTGGTGCTATCAGGGTAAATCACCTTTACAGAATCTCCATAAACCACTTGTGCAACAGCTTTATTGTTACAAATCATTGAAAATAAGCACACAAGCAGCGTGGTACTGAATATGTTTTTTATTCGTTTCACTTATTTTTTCCTTCGTCAGCGAACACTTATTTAAGTTTGTCCATTACTTCCATAATGTGTAAAAGTTCTTCTTCTGATGCAAAAGGAATGCTGATTTTGCCCTTCCCCGATGCGCCATAACTCATTTGAACCTTTGTTTGGAAGAAGTCAGACAATCGTTTTTTCAACAGATTAAACTCTTCTGGAAGTTTTGATTTGGCTGCGATTTTCTTTTTTGCAGTCGTTATATCCTCGCCATTTTTGAGTTGTTGGCAAAGTTCTTCCACCTTACGCACACTGTAATTGTTCTTGATTACTTCGTGAAATAGCTTCAATTGCAGCGAAGGACTGTCCAAAGAGAGCAATGCACGAGCATGTCCCATGTCAATATCTTTCTTCTGTAATGCCATTTGAACCTGTGCTGGAAGTTTCAAAAGTCTAAGATAATTAGTAACCGCAGCACGACTTTTGCCTACTCTTTCGGCAACTTTTTCTTGTGTCATGCCACTTTTCTCTTGCAAATGTTCGTATGCAAGTGCTATTTCTATGGCATTTAAGTCTTCGCGCTGTATGTTTTCCACCAAGGCGAGTTCCATTACGTTCTCGTCTTTTATGGTGCGTATGTAAGCAGGAATGGCTGTTAATCCTGCTAATTGTGAGGCGCGCCAGCGTCGTTCACCTGCTACTATTTGATATTTGTTATCGTCAATTTGTCGCAAAGTGATGGGTTGCACCAATCCTAATTGCTTGATGCTATTGGCTAATTCCTCCAATGCCACTTGGTCGAACTCTCTTCGTGGTTGGTTTGGATTTGCTTCTATTTGACTAATTGGCACTTCGTTGATAGTAGAACTGCCCTGTGTGCTTACTGTTTCGGTCGAAATTAAAGCATCTAAGCCACGTCCTAATGCCGATGTTTTTGTGTTTGTATTGTATTTTTTATGTACAGCCATTTTTATTTTTAAGACTTCTGGAGGTTAAACTATGTTCGTTTTTATTGCTTATTTTTCTCTATGATTTCTTTTGCCAATGCCAAATGGTTTTTAGCACCTGTCGATTCAGCATCGTAAAGAATCACTGGTAAACCATGACTTGGACTCTCTGAGAGTTTAACGTTGCGCTGAATAACGGTCTTAAAGACCAATTCTTGGAAATGTCGCTTCACTTCGTCGTAAATTTGGCGTGCTAATCGCAAACGACTATCGTACATAGTGAGCAAGAATCCCTCTATTTCTAATTTCGGATTGAGCTTACTTTTTATGATTTTTATGGTGTTTAACAATTTGCTAATACCCTCCAATGCAAAGTATTCGCATTGCACTGGAATGATAACTGAGTCGGCTGCTGTGAGTGCATTCACCGTTATCAAACCCAAAGATGGACTGCAATCAATTAAAATATAATCGTAATCGTTCTTGATAGGAGCTAACAAGCGTTCTAAAACCTGCTCTCGATTGTCAATTTGCAACATTTCTATTTCTGCACCAACAAGGTTGATGTGGCTTGGAACAATGTCCATTCCTTCAATATCGGTCGTGTAAATGGCATCGCGAACATCAGCATTATTGATGATACATTCGTATAACGAGCAATCAACCTCCTTAATATCAACACCTAAACCACTTGAAGCGTTAGCTTGTGGGTCGGCATCAATAACAAGAACAGTCTTTTCAAGTGTTGCTAAAGATGCGGCAAGATTGATGGTAGAGGTTGTTTTTCCAACACCACCCTTTTGGTTTGCCATTGCGATTATTTTTCCCATTTTCCTGATTTTCCTAAATTGTTTTGCCGACAAAGATACATATTTTCAATGAGAAAGCCGTATTTATAAACCTTTTTTCGTATTTTTGCAGTCAAAAGAAAATAAAAATTATGAATTTTAAGCGACCCCTTATTCTCATATCTAACGATGATGGTTACCAATCGGTAGGCATTCGCACGTTAGCCTCGTTCCTTTCCGATTTTGCCGAAGTAGTTATTTGTGCGCCAGAGGGTGCTCGTTCGGGCTACTCGTGTGCTTTTTCGGCAAGCGATGAGCTGCGTTTAACCCAAAGGAACAACATTCCAAATTGCGAAGTTTGGTCGTGTTCAGGTACGCCTGTCGATTGTGTAAAGATTGCATTTGAGCAAATTTTAAAGGGTCGCCGCCCCGATTTGGTTTTAGGAGGTATCAATCATGGTGACAACTCTTCGGTAAACAATCATTATAGCGGTACGATGGGCATTGCTCGCGAGGGTTGTTTAAAATATGTTCCAGCCATTGCTTTCTCATCGTGCGACTACAATCCCAATGCCAATCTTGACCATTTGCGCCACTATGTTGTAAAAATCGTGAAACAAGTCTTGGAAAACGGTTTGCCAAAGGGAGTATGCTTGAATGTAAACTTTCCTGCAACCGACCAATTTAAAGGCTTAAAAGTATGTAGAATGGGCTTCGGTAGTTGGATTCACGAAACGCTAAAATGCAGCCACCCAAGAGGTTTCAACTATTATTGGATGTTGGGCGAATACAGAAATGACGAACCAACGGCGACTGATAGCGACCAATATTTTTTGGCAAACGGCTATGTTACGGTTACACCAACACGCATTGACGTTACCGATTACGATGTTTTGAATGCTATGAAGGGTTGGGAAGAAGAATAAAAATGAATAAATTTGTGGAGAAAAAGGCATGAAATATTATTTGATTGTTGGCGAAGCATCGGGCGATTTACACGCATCACGGCTCATGGAGTCTATTCGTAAATTCGACGAAGGGGCAGCGTTTCGTTTCTTTGGGGGCGACCTTATGCAAAAAGTTGGTGGACAACGTGTTCGCCACTACGAGGAATTGGCTTATATGGGCTTTATTCCCGTGTTGCTACACCTACCGACAATCATTAAAAACATGAACCTTTGCAAGCAAGATATAGTGAAATGGCAGCCCGATGTAGTCATTCTTGTCGACTATCCTGGCTTCAATTTGAAAATTGCAAAATACGTTCATAAGAACACAAAGATTCCTGTTTATTATTACATTTCGCCTAAAATTTGGGCATGGAAGGAGTGGCGCATTCGTGCAATCAAGCGTGATGTAAGGGAAATGTTCTCTATTTTGCCTTTTGAAATTGACTTTTACGAGCGCAAACACAACTATAAAATTCATTATGTGGGCAACCCTACTGCCGAAGAGGTGGCTACTTTCAAAGCGCAATATACCGAATCAAAAGACGAGTTTTGCAGCCGTAACGGTTTGAACAGCAAGCCTATCATCGCCATTCTGTCGGGTAGTCGCAAGCAAGAAATTAAAGATAACCTCCCAGCATGCTCGAAGCAGGTAGCAGGTTTGAGGATTACCAATTGGTGATTGCTGGTGCGCCGTCTATAGACGATAAATTTTACGAGAAATACATTGCCGATAAGGACGTAAAAATCGTGAAAAACGAAACTTATCAACTCCTTTCTCATGCTACTACCGCCATTGTAACGAGTGGCACAGCAACCCTCGAAACAGCGTTATTTAATGTTCCTCAAGTGGTTTGCTATAAGACACCGCTGCCTAATCTTATTCGTTTTGCCTTCAACCATATCATAAAAGTGAAATACATATCGTTGGTAAATCTTATTGCCAACAAGGAGGTTGTACAAGAATTAATGGCTGAACGTTTCCGAATCAACAATATCGTGAACGAGGTTTACAAACTCTTGCCTAACAAACCTGCACGCCAAACCATGTTGGACGACTACAAAACCATGCAAGAAAAGTTGGGCGATTATTGCGCACCCGATAACGCAGCCATTAGCATTGTGCATCTGTTGAAAAACGAATAAAAAACTTTCAAAATTCCAAACCTATTGTTTTGAACATCAAAAGTGCCTATTTTGCATACCAAAATAGGCACTTTTGCTTTTGAAAGCATTTACTTCAATCCATATTGGATATACTTGTAAAGCTGAGAGTACTAAAAATATTTTGTAAAAATAAAGGTAACTACTCAGCAATCTCAAGTAGCTCTATTAGTTCTATCCCTTATTTTTTCAGCGATAAATATTCAATTGCTTATTCTTCAAAATCGAGTCTTTAAGTGAGGAAGACACAATAAAAAACGCTCCAAGCCGAAACTTGGAGCGTAATTTAATATCTTTATAAATCTAATAAGGCTTAATACAATTTGATTGTCTTAACACCTTCAACCTTCAAAATATAAATTTGACCACGTTGAGCTGGTACAAATGTGCTGTTACCGTTTGCAACACCCGCTGCAACCTTCATGCCTGAAACAGTGTAAAGTGCATAACGCTGACCATTGTTCATACCTTCAACCATGAAACCATCGTTTTGAGCAGTAACAACGATATTTGCAGCTTCTGTTTCAACAGTGCTAATACCAGTAGCATCATTCATAATTTGCTTAAATACATTCCAACCTTTGGCATTCTTGTAAGCCTCAGTTGCAGTTGCATCTACATGGAGACGTGCTTCATCTAAGAATTGTATCTTTGTAAACATCTCTTCGTTAATTGTTGGAGGTGTTACACTATAAACAAATACATCTGTCAAAGCACGACAATTATAGAAAGCATTCTTGCCAATCGTACAACCATTAGGAATAGAGATGGATTGCATACCTGCATTTCGCTCAAATGCACTTGCACCAATCTTCTTCAGCGAAGGAATGTCTTGCAACATAACCATAGCACCATTGTTGAAGAAAGCAAAATCACCAATTGTTTCAAGTTTAGGAGTTACTCCATCTTCCCATTTAAAGGCTGATATGAAATAGTTTTGAGCCATACCATAGGCTTCAATTTCAGTCAAAGTAGATGGGAAAGTTACTTCTTTCAAATTAATATTATAAGCCATTGCATAACGACCAATCTTCTCTACACCTTCTTGAATCTTAATTTTTTCATCACCCTTTGGTATTGTAGGATAGTAGTAGATTGTTTTGCCGTCCTTTGAGTATAAAATTCCGTTTTCAGCCTTAAATGTAGCATTACCATTTTCAACAGTTACACCACCGTCCAAATACATTGCTGTAAGGAAAGCACCAGGTTGTACGCTTGTAACATTTGCCTTAATTTCATAAGATGCAGCCTCTCTTCCCACAGGATAAGCTACCAAACGTGTTTTGTCCTTAGAGTAAACAACACCAGCAACCTCTGTGAAATATGGGTTCAATGGGTCTACTGTAATCTTATTCAGCTTGAAGCAAAACAAGAAAGGCAATTCACCAATATATTTAACGTCCTTAGTGATATGGAAAGAAGTCAAATCAGAAGAACCACTCAATGCTTGTGCATCAATATATTCTACACCAGCAGGAGTAACAGCATCGCCTGTTGCATTCCATTTTGTCAAGTGACCATTCACAATGGTAGGTTCATGGTTTACAGTACTGCCACCACCTTCATTAATCGTACAAATAAGATAAACTTCAACATTGCTATTCAAACTTGGAATTGTATAAGTTAAACCTGTTTCATTAGGCACTACTTTATCACCTAACATCCAGTTATCAACCTTGCGACCTTCGCCTGGAATAGCAGTAAAGACAACCTTTGCACCTTTTTTTACTGATGCACCATTTGTAATAGCAACACCATCGGCAGTTGCAGTTACTTTATCTTGTGGATTCAACGAAGCAAAATGAACCGTATTATAACCTACATTCTGACTAAAATCTACAGAAATATCTAAAATATCGTATGAGGTACATTCGTAAGTCAATTGATTATCATGTCCTTCGATAGGCACTCTCATCATATGCACCTGACCATCATCACCCATAACGTCCTTTTCTTCAAACCACTGAGTTACATGATAACCTGGATTAGGAATAGCTGTGAACACAAGTGGACTATTGAAAGGAACGACCTTTGCGCTTTCAACCTTATCGCCACCCTTAATTCTACATTCCAAAGTACCACCAGCTGGGTTCAAAGAACGGAAGAAAATAGTGTGTCCTTTTGGTTGTTCTACGAAAGTAACCTTGATAGTAAGGTCTTCAGTTACATTTTTATTAATGTAAAGTTGGGCATTAAAGCCTGTAGTAGAAGTAGAAATCTTTGCAGTTTCTACTTGATTATTCACCTCCCACTTATCAATGATGTAGCCTGCACGCGGAATAGCCTGAATAGTTATCATATTTCCGTCAGGAATTTGACCATTATTAAGAACATCAATGCCACCTGTCGTCCATGCTTTCAACTCTCCAAACTCATTATTTGTACCATTTGAAGAGAAATTAATGGTGTGTGTTTGAGCTGCATCAGGTGTTACAGGACCAACAATGATTTGGCAATGCTTGAAAACTTGTTGTAAACGAGCCTGAACATTAGCATCTGCAACGAATATTTTAGTAGATGCTTTGTCTGCAAAAGGAGGATTTGAATAAGCAAAAGACTTGAAATCTACACTTTTATGAATATCTACAATACTAAGAGAACCAACTCCATTCCAAGTCATATACCCTGTATCTTCTACTTCTTTAAGGTTTGGTACTAACAATTCTGACAAACTTGAGCAGCTATTAAACGCATCATTACCAACTGTAATAACACCAGGAAGACTAATTTTCGTCAATGTTTTGTTGCCATACATAGCAGCTTCGCCAATGCGAGTACATTCACTTTCAGTCAATTCAATGCTTTTTGCAGCACCAGCAAGATAAACAAGCGTCTTATTAGCGTCGATAATAGCATTATTTTTAACCGTAAAAACAGTAGAAGTACCTGTCATTGTAAGGCTTTCCATAGCTGAACAACTCTTGAAAGAATTGCCTAAAACAGAAGTCAAACCACTACCTAACTCCACTGTCTTTATACCATGACAGTTCGCAAACGCATCTTTGCCAATTTTTTGAATAGCAGGAAGAGACAAAGAAGCAAGGCTTGAGCAACCGTCAAATGCCCCTTCACCAATTGTTTCAAGTTTTGTTGCAGTGATAGAGGTAAGACTTGAACAACCTTTCAACGCATTCTTTCCAATTTTTTTAACGTTTTTGAAATCAATGCTTGTGATTTTGGTATTCACAATTTCTTCGCTTGAACTGCTACCCCAGCCGTCATCGCCACCCCAGCCGTCATCTGATGTGCTCGCTGGCGTATAAAAACAATTTTCAGCAATGGCAACAACATTGTCAGGGATAACAATATCTCCTGAGGCATCGCTCCATTTTGTCATGATACCATCTGCGGTAATTGTATAACTACCACTTTGAGCATTCGCAAAACTGCAAATTTGCAGTAAAGCAAATAATAATAGATAAACTTTTCTCATGTTTGATTATTTAAAAAAATATTCTGTATTGTTAAATCGCTCTGTTTAAGAGTCTAATAGAAAGCAAAGCGTCATTTGTTCGAAATATATCTCAGCATAATATCGTTTAGTAATAGTCATCATCAAAAGTATTTAGACGTAATATCTATACTCTATGAAAAAACGACACAAATATAAATCTTTATTATAAAAAAACAAAACAAATCGGAAAGAATTATTTTAAATCCTAACAAATCATCATATTAACTGCATTGTTATTCTGTTTTTTAGCTTAAATATCTTTTTCTCCTTATTATATAGCGCTTATATTGTGCTTTAAAAAAGAATCTTATAAAACTATGGATAGTTTATAAAAAAATGATACATTTGATGTCACAAAACGAATTGTTGCTCGTATAGGAAGTAAATTATCAAAATAAAACGCTTTTGAAACGATTATTTTTTGCTGTGCCATACTCTTGGGAGTCATGAACAGTTGTGCAACAAAACCAAAGGAGAAATGTAAGGCTATCACCATTACTTCATCATCAACCCTTATTACCCAAGATTTCAAAATTAAGGGCTTCAATGGTTTACAAATTGATATTTCTGGCAAAGTAGAATACACGCAAGGCAACCATTATAGTGTAAGCATTACTGCGCCAAGTGCGGTATTCGATGCTATGGAAGTGAGCAATAAAAATGGTATTTTGCATATTAAAGAAAAGTCAGGCATAAGAATTCAGAACATCAAAGATTCTAAAAAAGCAACCATTAGAATTACTTCGCCTCAATTAGACATCATAAATTTGTGTGGTGTCAATAGTTTTCACGCAACCAGCATGAAGGGAACAGATACAAAATTTACGCTTTCAGGGGTAGTAAACATCAAGATTGACAAAATAAAAGCCTCCAAATTCACACTCATAAACTCGGGTGTAAGCAGAGGAAGTGTCAATATTGATGCCACAAATGAAGAAATACATCATAACACTGGCAATTTGTTTACTTGCTATCCTCCCTATCAAAGCGCAAAATAGCATTGATAACCTCGTTGAACGCTATTCCTCAACGGGTGGTTCATCGTTTACCACTGCCGTAAAGCGCAATCCTCGAACACGAAAAGTAGAGAAAGTTGTAAAGACTTTGGAGGTGGAATATGGGCAATGCAACACGTTTTATAGGGCATTTAAGCAAGAAGCACACACGGGAAGTTGGACAGATAAAGCTTCCAACAATGAATTTACGACCCTACTCGTATTGAATAAGCCTCAACAAGTGCGCATCTATATGCTCAAACGCTACAATCGCAACTACGATGGCAAGGCAAAAGTTACCATCATCGTGCAACAAAAATAGTAAAAACATCATTAGTCGCCAATTTCCAGTTGGCACTAATTTTCAAAACAGCCTGTTTTGCACTTCAAAACAGCCTATTTTGGACTTCAAAACAGCCTGTTTTGGAAATCAAAGAGATGCTTGACAGAAAAAGCTCCAAACTTTAGCTACTCCAAAGCCTCAACAAGTCTACTGAAAGAATCGATAAAAGGATAACGCATTAATATGTTTATATTATTCAAATTTCGTGTTTTATTTATATATTTCTTTCAAAACCATTATATTTATTTGCCATTTTAGTCTATTTTTTGTACTTTTGAAGTTTCTATAACATAGGGGAAATTCACAGAGAAAATCCCCCATAAAACAACAAAAACAATCAAACTATGAACAAAACTAAAACCTATTTCTTGTCAGGACTTGTCCTGACGTCATTGGCATTACCGATTCATGCCACAACCAATCATAAACTTTTAAAAGTAGCGCAACAACCTGTTGCTCAAAAACTTACTGCGGGAAAGATTGGCACGGTTGATGTAAAACTAATCGACAACACATCATCGGTAACTTTGCAATGGAACTCGGTGGCAACAACCGATGTACCAGCAAGCAACATCAAGTATCGCATCTTTAATTATAATTTCTCAACAACAGACTTTGAGCTATTGAAAGAAGTAGATGGTACGGTTACGGAGTATATCGTTAATGATGCCAGAATTGCAGCCGACAAACAACAAACGTTGGCATGGATAGTAACACCCGTTGTCGATGGTGTGGAAAAACAAGATAACATGGGGTTTGTATATTATATAGGTGGAAAACCATACGCAACGCCTTTCCACAGAAGTTTTGCCAACTACAACGATACCGATTTTGACGGATATTATATTTCTTCAGACCCTCTTAACGGCAGTGATGTTTGGAATTTGCACAAAACTTTCACCTACGATAACGACAATGGTTCGTTGCGTTATATGACTGCTTTCTATGGTGAAGCAGTCTGTAACTTAGGTAAAATTTCAGTACAAGGCAAGCATTCGCCAGTATTGGTATTCAATTACAATGGAAAAGGCGGTATGCCTGCATCTGTAAAGGCTGTTTTGGAACATGAAAACGGCATAGAAAAGGAAGTTTGGACATTGGATTTCACACAAGCAACCACGCTAACAACCGACAAATGGGGGCAAGCAGTGGTGAAAATCCCTGCAAGTTTCACGAATGAGAAGTACTTTAAATTGAAGTTTATCGCCAAAGCTGACGATGATATTTCATTGAATCCTATCTTCATTGATAATATCAACGTGATAGACCCATTGGAAATTGATGCTGCTATCGCCATGACAAACCCTGAAAAAGTACAAAAGGGTGGAAAAGTAGCCATGAACGTGGAAGTTAAAAACAATGGTGCTAACGCCATGAAAGGCGCAAAATTGAAAGTAACTGCTAACGGAAAAATTGTTTACGAACAAGCTATTGAGGGCGAAGTGGGCGTAATGAGCAGTATCAATATCCCTGTTTCGTTCGATGCTGATGTACTTCCTACAACCGAGAACATCAACGTTATTGCCGAAATTATTATGGAAGGCGACAAGGATATGACCAATAACAAGGTGGAAAAAACTATCGGTTACAATGCAGCAACCCTTGATGCGCCAACAAATTTGAAGGCAGAAGGTGGCAAAAACGCCCCTGTTAATCTGACATGGACAGCTCCAAAGATGCAAACCGTAGATACTTTCGATGACTTTGAGTCATACGATGCATGGGCAACCACGATGGGTAATTGGACAACAGAGAACGTTGATGGCGGCACTTTCGGCGATATTGACGAAGTAAGCTATCCACATCAAGGCGAAAAGTTGGCATTTATGAACTGGCAACCCAAGGGATTGTTAGACAATTTTGCGAAGGTTTTCCCTCATTCGGGTAAGCGTGCAGCCGTTTCTATCTACCATAGAAAGGGTTCAGAATTACCAAATGCAGACATGTGGCTCATCAGTCCAAGACTCTCAGGTAAGGCGCAAGAAATTAGTTTCTTTGCTAACGACATGAAAAACTCGGCAGATAAGGGCGTAGAAGTCTTTGATATTCTTTATACAACAGAGGATTCTCCAAAAGATTTGGCGAAGTTTACACAAGTGGGAAACACTTATTCATTGGATAAATTTGAGTGGACGGAGATTAAATCACAGTTGCCTGAGAATGCAAAATACTTTGCAATTCACAGAAAAACCGATTGGACAAACGCTTATGTGCTTACCCTTGACGACGTGAAATATCAAGCTGGCGTAAGTGCAAAGACTTATAATGTTTATCGTAACGGCGAGTTGATTGGTACAACCGATAAGCCTAATTTCACTGACGACAAGGCAAAAGCCGACGGAGAGCATACTTATAGTGTCATTGCCGTTTACGATAATGGTGCGCAATCAGACCCTGTTAGCACAAAGGTGGCTACTGGCATTGAAGAGATAGTAAGCAAAGCTGACACAACATTCAATGTTTACACCATCAGCGGTACACTTGTTAAGCGCAGCACAACCTCGCTTTCGGGTTTAGCAAAGGGCATTTACATTGTTAATGGCAAGAAAGTTGTTGTAAAATAAGACTGTTTGAATCTGTTTTTTAAACGCTGCAAGGACGTGATACGAATGGTTTAGTTCGCAAATATTACGTTCTTACCCGATTAAAAACTCACTAAATGGAAATAAAAAAATGCGTTCCTCAACATAGAAGAACGCATTTCTTTGTTTTATCTTCGGCTTTACAAGGTGTAAAGCATTTGTATAAGCGTTTGCCCAACGGCTTGTAAAGAGGTGCGGTCGATATGTTCCATGGTGTCATTGACGGTATGCCATGTTGGACCGAACGTACTTTGCGCACAATCGGGGTAATAAGGAATGATGTCAATCGTTGGTATGTTCGCATTTTTATTTAGCGAATAGTGGTCATCGGTAACCATTCCACCTTGCGAATCAGGGAAGTAATTGCCAAAACCTGCCGACTTTGCAGCTGCCCAAACACGGTCTACAACATCGGAAGCAAACTGCATTGAAACGCCCTCCTTATAGAATTGAGCACCTTCGCCACCTACCATATCAAGCAAAACACCAAATTCGGGACGAACAGCAAGCGGCAAATTCTGTGAGAAATAGTTTGAACCCAATGCCCAACTATCGCCCGATAGAGCTTGATGTTCGGTATCCCATTCAGGAACGCCCCAATCTTCGGCATCGAAACAAACAAAGTCTACCCCCACATTGAGCGTACTATCAGCTTGCAACAAGCGTGCCAATTCAATCATTACCGCCACTCCAGAAGCGCCATCGTTGGCTGCCATGACTGGTTTTTGATGGTTAGTTGAGTCGGGATCGTTATCTGCCCAAGGGCGACTGTCCCAGTGTGCCGAGATTAAAATGCGACGTTGTGCATCAGGATTGGTGCTTGCAATGATGTTAGTCGATTTCAATATCGTCCCATCGTAAGCCTTTAAGTCAGCTTTTTGAGTTTGTACCTCGCACCCATATTGCTTAAACTTTTGGATAATCCATTGTTCACACTTATCGTGAGCCGCAGAATTCATCGTGCGAGGACCAAAATCGCATTGCGCTGCGGTATAAGCATAAGCCGAATCTGGATTGAATTTTGGTCCAACAGGCTTTTCAATAGCCGCAGAATCAGTAGCTGCCGTGTCGCTATTGGCAGACTTTCCTTTACAACCAAAGGCGCAAGCAGCCAATAAAACAACTGCCACACCACTCATATAATACATCATTTTTCTTTTCATCGCTTTTCTTTTCGTTCGTTACAAAACTCTTTTTACACCTTTATTAGTAGTTTAAACGCTGTGTCCCTGTGGGGAAACTGCCGTAAATCTTACACATTAATATTCCCAATACTGTGGTATCGTTCCATTTGTCCTATTGGAAACGATGCCAACATAGTTTGCAAAGTTACTATTTTGATTTGAATAACAAGTGTACTTGATGAAAAAATCACCATTTTCCCCATAGATACAACGGCTTTATAGGCAGAACCACTTGTCAGATACAGATAATAGCAATAACAACGAAAACGATATTAGATAGAAAAAAAAGGATTAAAAACTTTGGAAATAAGAAGTTTGTTGTACCTTTGCACCGAATTACCAATTAGCCATTTACTACTTGTTGTGAACATCGCAGCAAACGTGGCAAATATTCCATAGCATAAACAGAATGCACCGCATCAACAAATATCAAACTGCTTTCTTGTGGTCTACCAACTACGATGTTAGCGAGAAAAAAGTTGGTGCAAAGCATCAAAAAATATTGACTTCACATGGATATGATTGTACAATTGTTGACAGGAACGAGCATCGGTCAATCAATTTTCGTATTAGCACTTGTCGTATCAGTCGGACTATTGCTTAGTAAAATCAAATTAGGAGGTTTCTCTTTAGGCGTCACTTGGTACTTTTTTCTGGTATTCTCGCTGGACATTTAGGCTTATCAATCGACCCCACAGTACTTTCGTTTGTCAAAGAAAGTGGAATGGTAATGTTTATCTTTGGTATCGGCATGATTGTTGGACCAGGTTTCTTTTCAACTTTCAAACAAGGTGGCGTTCAATTGAATCTGCTTTCAGTCTTGTCAGTATTCATTGCAATCTTAACGACGTATCTAATTTTTTATTTTTCAGGAACTTCCATCGAGGCTATGGTCGGTATTATGGCAGGAGCGGTAACAAACACACCTGCTTTGGGTGCTACTCAAGAAACAGCTAAAGGCTTGAATGGAACAATTTCACCCGACATTGGCATTGGCTACGCTTTGGGTTATCCAATGGCAATCGTTGGTATGATTCTTACAACAGGTGGTTTGAAGTGGGTTTTCCGTGTTAAAGTTGATAAAGAATCGCAACTTATTGAGGATAGAGAGAAGGCACGTCGCAAAGACGCACTCGTTTTTTCAGTGGAAGTTACCAATCCCGCAGTTTACAACAAAAAGGTTGGCGAAGTAAAAACGTTGCTTGATAAGCATGATTTCTTGATTTCCCGCATCATGTACAAAAGTACTGGGACGATAGATATGGCGCATCCTCAAACAACAATCACCGAAGGCGACAAACTTTTAATCATTGCCGAACAAACAGACGTTGATATTATTTGCGCATTGATTGGTCATAGAATCGAAATGTCTGATGCCTTATGGGGTAAACTCGACCACAGACTTATTTCACGGCGCTGTTTGGTAACACAAGGGTCTATCAATGGCAAGAGCATTGAGGAGTTAAAGCTCCGCTCTATCTACAATGTTAATATATCACGCGTACAGCGTTCAGGCGTTCACTTGATTGGAAAACATGACTTACACCTCCAAATTGGTGATAGTGTCATATTGGTTGGTGAAGAAGAAAACGTTAAACGAGTAGAGAAAATATTAGGCAATTCAGCTAATCACCTTCTCCGTCCTAATCTTTCCGTACTTTTCTTCGCAATATTATTAGGTGTTCTCATTGGCAGTATCGAAATTCCGCTTGCAGGAATGCCTATGCCTGTCAAGTTTGGATTCTCTGGTGGCACGCTCATTGTCGCTATTCTTATCAGTAACTTCGGTACTCGCTTCAAATTAAACACGCACAATACGCAAAGTGTCAACCTTATGTTAAAGGAATTTGGTATAACCGTCTTCCTCGCATGTGTAGGTTTGAGCGTGGGAGGCGACTTTTTTAGCAAATTGATTGACGGTGGTTACCTTTGGATGGGCTATGCGCTTCTTATCACATTGATTCCGTTATGGATTACTTGTGTCTTGGGACGCTACTGGCTGAAGTTAGATTACTTCACGCTATTGGGCTTTATTGCAGGAACAATGACCTTCGCTCCAGCCTTATCACTAACTCCTGATGCTTCAAAAAACAACATTCCAGCAATTCGTTATGCCACCATTTATCCGCTCACATTGTTTGTCAGAGTGATGTTAGCACAATGGATGATATTGTTATTCTAAGGTTAATTGACGGCTTAGGATAACTTTCCTACCGAAATAGTTTATAAAAAAAATAAAATGCGGGATTGCTTTTATCAAGCTTTCTCGCATTTTTATTGTTCTAATAGGCTTTGTTTAGTGTATCAAAACCGCCTTTTATTTCTTTCTTGCAGCTTGTACTTGCGCCATAACACGCAGCCAGTTTCCGCCCCATATCTTTTCAATATCGCGTTCGCTATACTTTCGTGCCAACAAATGGCGTGTAAAGTTTATCATTTCGCTTGCATCAGCCATGCCACGAACGGTTCCGTCGCCATCAAAGTCGGTTCCTAAGCCCACATGTTCTATGCTCATCACACGAATAGCATGTTCCAAATGAGCAATCGCGTCCATGATTGAAGTGTTACCCCCCTTGCGTAAGAATCCTCCAAAGAGTGTAATATGAGCTACACCACCCTTTGCTGCCAATGCTTTCATTTGGTCATCGGTTAAATTTCGGGGGACATCACAGAGCGATTTGCTATTGGAATGGCTACAAACGATAGGCTGTGAACTTATTTCCAAAGCATCATAGAAACTTTTTTCACCCCCATGACTGAGGTCAACCATGATACCATTGCGGTTCATTTCTTGGATAACCTCAATGCCAAACTTACTTACTCCGCCATGAAGATTGCTCCCTCGTGCCGAATCGCAAATATCGTTATCGCCATTATGGCAGAGTGTAATGTAGGTTACGCCTCGTTGTGCGAAATGTTTTACATTCTCTATCTTTCCTTCCAATGCCAATCCGTTTTCAATGGCAAACATAATGCTCTTACGCCCTTTGCGTTTGTCTTCGTAAAGGTCAGCAGGTGTGCGTGCAATACTAAGGTAACGACTGTTTTCTTTCACTATTTTTTCTATCTTATTGAAGATTAAATCAGCGTATACAGCAGGCGAAAGATGGTCTAAGACATCGGTTAGTTCAGGGTTAAACTGCTTCAATCCAGCCACATCTATCTTCGATGAGAAGGTTTCTCCTATACGTGGTTGGGGCAAATAAGCAGCCATTGTAACCGCATCTTGGTGTCCTTCTGTCATTTTATGTAAGTCGTAGAGAATGCGGGGGTCGCGTTTTGCAAAATCAACTCCCTGTGGAAAGAACATCGGAGTGTCGCAATGGGTGTCTAAAGTAAGGATTCTTGCATGCAAATGCTTAGCAATACTAAAGTTATTAGCTTGTCCAACGAGCCATTTAAAGAGCTTTCCACCCTCTTCTTCCAACCATTCTGGGTGCCACTGAACGCCGAGAATGGGTTTAAATTCAGCACTCTCCATTGCTTCAATAACCCCGTCTGGCGCATAAGCCGTTACACGAAAACGCTCACCAGGCGCACTTACAGCTTGATGATGGAACGAATTTACAAAGATTTTATCCGTCTTATAAATCGCTTTAAGTATGGAGTTTGGCTCAATAGACACACTGTGCGTAGGCACATTAAAGCCTGCTTGTTGGTCGTGTTTGAGCAGTGCTGGTCGCAAAGTGGTAACACTTTTCGAACGTGTTAGTTTCTTTTCTTCCTTCACTTCTTCCACGATGTAATCATCATAGATATGTTGTTGCACCTTGCTACCCAATGCAATCGCCAATACTTGTATCCCTCTACAAACTGCCAAAATTGGAATTTGTCGATTGAAAGCCAATCGTGTGGTGAGCAATTCCGACAAATCTCGCTTGTCATTGATATTCCCTACATGAGGCGAAGGCTCTTCATTTGCCCATAAAGGGTTCACGTCAGCCCCTCCAGAGAGTAGCAATCCGTCAATGCGATCGAGTATACTCGCCAACACTTTTTTATCGGTTGTTGGCGGAATGAGTAAGGGTGTGCCGCCTGCCTCTATCACCTGCTTATGAAAGACCTCTCGTATGGTAACATCTTTGTCCGAGAAATTGGTTGTAATACCGATGATTGGTTGATGCGAAGCCTCTGGAAAACTTGCGTAAAGGTCTTCTAACTGTGTGTCTAAATCAAAATTTGTTGTCATTATCCTTTCTATAATTTGGGGTGCAGAGGAGGCATTTAGCCCGACTGTTATAAGTCTGTTGCTATTGGAATTTCACGTTTTATACTTTGTTCAAGACAGATAAGCGTTTCTGTTGATACTACTCCTGGTATGCTTTGCAACTTATTGTTGAGCAAATCCATGAGTTGTTCGTTGTCTTTTGCGTACAATTTCACGAGCATGGTGTACGACCCTGTTGTGAAATGGCACTCTATTACTTCTGGAATTGTATTGATTCTTTCCACTACTTTTCGATACATTGAACCTCTTTCAAGGTTTAATCCCACATAAGTACAGGTGGTATAACCGAGACTTTTAGGGTTTACGTCGAAGCTACTGCCCACAATGACACCATTTTCGATAAGATGTTGCACACGTTGGTGTATGGCTGCTCGTGATACACCACATTCTGCTGCTACGTCTTTGAAAGGTATACGCGCATTTTGCGAAAGGATTCCAAGAATTTTTCTGTCTAATTTATCAATTTTTTCCATATTCCTTGTTAGATTTTATTTGTATTGTTAAAGCAAGAAAGTTAATTTACAATTTGAAAGCAAAAGTAGAAATTATAAATGAATTGTACAACAAAAATCAATGAAAAATGCACCCGAAGGTGCATTTTGTTAGTAATACCGCTATTTTTCACCATTTTTCAGGAATGAAAGCGCTAAGTTTTCAAACTTATTTCTTTATGGTGAGTTTGTTAGTTGCTGGAGTTGGGTTAGCTGACTTAATTTCTTTGAGTTCCAAAGTAAAGATTAGTGCCGAATAAGGGGCAATGGCTTCGCCTGCACCATTTGCTCCGTAAGCAAGTTCTTGTGGAATATAGATTTCCCATTTTGAACCAACAGGCATCAAAGTGAGTGCTTCTGTCCAACCTGGAATAAGATTGCCAACACCGAATGTGTCGCTTTGACGTCCGTGGCGTGCTGTTGCATCAAACACTTTGCCGTCTAAGGTGCGTCCTTCATAAACTACTACCACTTGGTCGTTCTTGGTTGGCTTCGCACCTGTACCTTTTTGCAACACCTTATATTGCAAACCGCTTGGCAAAGTTACCACGTCTTTTTTCTTTTTGTTCTCTGCAAGGAATTTTTCGCCTGCTTTTCTCACCTCCATGCCCTTTTCTTCTTTGGCAATTTTTAGTTTTGCTTCAAAATATTCTTGTGCTGCTTCTTGGCTAAAGAACGAGTTATCTTTCTTCAAAGCATCAAGAAATCCAAGATTTACAAGGCGTTTTGTTATGTTGGTTGATGTTCCTTTAAAATCGTTCATCATGCTTGGGAACATGGATTGCAACACTTGTTTTGCTACTTGTTGTCCTGCAATATAGGCAGCATACTGGTCGGTCATGCCATGTGCAAAGGCTTCTTGAACACCTCTTACAAATTCAGGATATTGTTCCTTTGTAACGCCCAATTGTTGGGTAGCATATCCTTCCAATCCACGTGTCAATGCCATACCAGCAGCGTAGCTCAACGAGTCGCTTTTGGTTTTTATCCATTGGCTTTTAGGCATGGTTACGGGTGCTACTTTTTCGCTACTGATTACTTTTTCTTGCTTGCTTTGTGCGCTTGCAGTATTGATTGCGGCACCACCCATAACGAGCAAAGCCACGATTGCTATCTTTTTCATAATCTGTTTTGTTTATTTTTAAATACAATGCAAGTAGGTTTTTATCTTCTTTTTCCAGAATCCAAAAGCCGTCAGCAATAAGTGCTATCTCGTAGGGGCGTGATTTATCACGTTCCTAACATTCTAAATGTTGCTAAAAGGGGCGTGATTTATCACGTTCCTAACACTCTAAATTTTGCTAAGAGGAACGTGATAAATCACGCCCCTACGAGGTATCATTACTTGCTTTAAACTGCCTTTGTTCTTGTTTGCAATATTTTTATTTGCATTTGTGTAACTTATCGAAGTCGATTTTACAACCTTAAAAAAATAAGACCTACTGTTTTGAAATGCAAAACCTATTGTTTTGAACGTCAAAATAGGCTCTTTTGAAGGGCAAAACCTATTGTTTTCTTTTTTAACATTTATAGGTACAAAAAAAAGTGGATTGGGTTTTTAAATTCCCAACCCACTTTTTTATTTCAAATCACAAATGATTAACGAGCCATTTGCATTCCTGCTGGTGCGCCTTGTGGTGCTTTTTCGATTGAAAGCAATTCGATAGTAAATACCAAAGTAGAGAATGGTTTGAGGTCTGGGCTTGGCTGTTGAGCCTTATAGCCAGCTGAATAAGGGATATATACTTCCCATTTTGAACCAATAGGCATATTCATCAATGCTTCTGTGAAACCTGGAACGGTTTGACCAAGCTGCATAGTTGCATCATTGCGACCATCAAATACCTTACCATCGATGGTTTTACCTTCGTAATTAATCTTTACGATGTCGTTAGCCTTTGGCTTTGCGCCAGTACCAGCCTTTATTTCCTTATAATAAACGCCTTGTTTCAAAGCCTTTACGCCTTCCTTTTTAGCTACGGCTGCCATGTAAGCATCGTTCTTTTTCTTATTGGCACCAAACTTCTTTTCGGCTGTTTTCTCTTGAATAGCTTGTGGAACACGTTGCTCAATTTCGCGTGCTTTTTCCATTGTCATGCTTGATTTACCCTTTGCACTTGCTGCGAAACCAGCGAGGAAGTTGTTCAAAGAGATTGACTTTGTTGAGTCTTCACCGAAAATGCTCTTGTTGATTTGGTTTTTAATCACCATATTCATGTTCATGCCGACACCGATACCAGCGTTATAAGCTGCCTTTTTCTTGTCGTCCATGTTCTTAGCACCATCATTCATACCCTTGATAAATTCATCGATGTAAGCGGTATCGATGTTCATTTGTTGTAGGTATTGTTTCACACTTTGACCTTGATCAACACCGAAAGCATAGCTAAGTGAATCAACATCTGATTTTAATTCTTCTTTTGGAGTAGAATTTCCACCGCAAGCGGTAAAGCCTACTGCTGCAAGAGCCATTACGGCTGCTACTGTAAATTTCTTCATTTTATTATTTTTTTTATATTCTACGAATTAGAGAACTTCGATAAGTTCAACTACAAATATCAACGCTGCGTATGGAGGGATAGATGCACCAGCACCACGCTCACCATAACCAAGATTGTAAGGGATAAAGAAACGATACTTTGCACCCTCGCCCATGAGTTGAACACCTTCTGTCCAACCAGGAATAACTTGATTCAAACCAAATGTTGCAGGTTCGCCACGGTCGTAAGAACTATCAAACTTAGTGCCGTCAATGAGTGTTCCTTCGTAATGACACTTTACTTGGCTTTTTGCACTTGGCTTCTTTCCGTTGCCTTCGTTGATGATTTCATATTGTAAACCAGAAGGCAATACCACTACATTTTCCTTCTTTGCATTCTCTTCTAAGAAGTCTTCACCTACTGCTTTTGCCACTTTACCAGCTTCAGCAGCTGCTGCTTCTTGTTTTGCTTGCTGCTCTGCAAAGAAGTTATTAACAAGTGTTTGAGCTTCTTGCTGGCTAACTTTCAATTCGTTTCCAGCGATAACATCTTTGATTGCTTGTGCAAAATCGTCAATATTGAGTTTGTTTGCACCCATTCCAGAGAGTTGTGTACCAATGCCGATACCCAAAGCATAGCTTAATTTATCCATTGAATTTTGTTGTTTATGATAATTTAATGTGCAAAGATAATTATTTTAGGATATAGTTAAGCATTATTCTAATTAAAATAACTAAATTTGTAGAATGATAAACAACAATGAAATGAAAAAAATAGTATTCTTAACAGGTGCAGGAATGTCGGTCGATAGCGGATTTAAGACTTTCCGTGGCAGCGATGGACTATGGGAAGACTTTCCCGTAGAGCAGGTTGCTACACACGAAGGGTGGCTGAAAGACCCTGTGTTAGTGAATAATTTTTATAATAATTTGCGCAAAAAACTCTTTCAAGCACAACCCAACGAGGGGCATAAACTCATTAAAAGTTTGGAAGAAAAATACGATGTTACGGTCATAACTCAAAACGTTGATGACTTGCACGAGCGTGCTGGCTCAACCAAAGTAATCCATTTGCATGGAGAATTGAAGAAGGCTTGCTCGAGCAACGATGAGTATAATCCTGAATTTATACAGGAAATAACCGAAGAAAATCCTGAGATTAAACCAGGCGAAAAGGCAAAAGACGGCAGTTTGTTGCGCCCTTTCATTGTGTTTTTCGGTGAAAGTGTACCGATGATAGAGCCTGCTGCGGCAGCTGTTTCAGAGGCCGATATATTCGTTATCGTAGGAACTTCGCTTAATGTCTACCCTGCTGCAGGGTTGGTACGCTATGTTCGCCCCAATATTCCAATCTATTTGATTGACCCAAACGAGGTGGTCCCAACTCAGGTAAACAACATTACGTCAATAAAAAAAGGGGCAAGCGAGGGTATGCACGACTTGATTGAAATGATATAAGCGGGACAACAACACATTAATATAATAAAAAGGTAAAAAGAAAATGAAGAAAATCATCATGGCAATGCTTTGCGCTATCATGGCAATTCCTACTATGGCGCAAAAGAATGTCTACAAATTTAGGGTAAAAGATAGTAGCGGACAGATTGTAAAACTCAAGGATTATAAGGGCAAAGTATTGTTGATTGTGAACACAGCCACACAATGTGGGTTCACACCACAATACGAAGCGCTACAAAAATTGTATGATTCTTACAAAAGCGAGGGGCTGGTTATTCTCGATTTTCCGTGTAATCAGTTCGGAAACCAAGCACCTGGCACAATAAAAGAAATCAAGGATTTCTGCACAGGAACGTATGGTATCACCTTTCCACAGTTTGCCAAAATCTATGTAAACGGTAAGGGCGAATCGCCACTATACACTTATTTGAAAGCGGAACAAGGCTTTAAAGGTTTTGATTTAAACAACGAAATCGGGAAATTTCTTGATAAAAAATTCAGAGAAGACGACCCTAATTATGCTCAAAATCCAAGCATTAAATGGAATTTTACGAAGTTTCTCATCGATAAAGAAGGTCGTGTTGTTGACCGATTTGAGCCTACTGCCGATATGAAAGAAGTGGAAGCAGGCATCAGAGCATTGCTGAAATTGACCCAGTAGAAACAAGGTTGAGGGGTATTTTCTACAAATTTGTTAGACGAAAATGATTTAATCTTGTGCATTTGGACAATGAATTTGCGAAAATAATAGGGACTTGTAAGGGCGGAATTTATTCCGTTCCTCATAACTAAAAGGAAACGTTTTCGCATGATAGTAACAGAAACGAAACTTGTGAGGAACGGAATAAATTCCGCCCTTACAAGGTTACTACAAGCACTTCAAATAGGTAAAATATAGAAATCCAAATCCCACCGTTTTCCTACTAAACCTAAAATGATAGCCAAACCCAAGAAACGAAAATAAAAAAACGAGGAAAGCATCAGCACTTTCCTCGTTTTTTTATTTTCGTTTTCAACCTTTAAGCATCTGTTTGTTTCATTCCCATACGGGCTTCCACTACATTTACAACATAATCGCTTAGCTTTTCGCATTCCTGAATGATGTCCATATACATTGTACCGATAGCGTAAGTGTACTTATGGTCGTTCACATCTTGAATATTTTGTGTGCGAAGTTGGTCGCGATAATTATTGATTTCGTTTTCAATATTAAACGAACAATTGATGTCATTCTCGTGTTTGTGTCCCACAAGAAGGCTGTTCATTTGCGTTAAAGCATCGTCTGTAAGTTCAAACATCTGATCAATACGCTCGTATTGCTTCTCTGTGAAATTCTCTTTTCCCGACATGCGGCGGCTCATTGTGCGTGCAATATTGTAGCAAGAGTCGCCAATGCTTTCCAATTCTGATATTTCGCGCAACATAGAGCGTACCTTTTCCTTTGTGTCGTCGCTCAAATGGGCACTACTAATTTGGTCTAAATACTTGGCAATTTCGATTTCCATGTTATCAGAAATGCCTTCATATTTTTCTATTCGGGTGAAAAGTTTTACAAAAGCTGACTCGTCTGTGGTGTGCATCAACTCTCTTACCATGCCAAACATGCGCTGTAAACGTTCCGCAAACGACTGAATTTCCTTGCTGGCTTCTAAGACTGAAAGCTCAGGAGTTTTCATAATACCCGCTTGAATAAAGCGCAAACGGAAATCTTCCTCTGTGTCCGATTTGCGCATATGTATCATTGAACACACTAATTTCTCTAATTGTGGAATAAACCAAATAAGCAAACTTGTATTGAGAACATTAAAAGTGGTGTGGAAAGCAGCCAAAACAACAGGTAGTTTCAACTTAATGGCGCTTGTCATAGCATGACTTGTAGGGTCGTAATCAACAAATCCGCACACCATATTCACAAACGGATAGAACAAAATAAGCACCCAAACAACGCCTATCACATTAAACATTAAGTGGGCTAAGGCAGCTCTTCGAGCTTGCGTATTGGCAGCTAAAGCCGCAAGATTGGCGGTAATCGTTGTACCAATATTCTCGCCCATGACCAAAGCAATACCCAAATAAATTGGTAAAACGCCTGTTGAACAAAGCAAAATGGTAATCGCCATTACCGCAGCCGACGATTGTACAAGACAAGTAATAACCGTTCCTATCGCTAAGAATGCCAAAATCGTGAAATAGCTATTGACATCGAACGACTTAAAGAATTCTATTACCGCAGGAGTAGTGTCCAAATGTAACGATTTTCCAGCATCGCTCAGCAGCACAAGACTGAAGAACATAAAGGAAAGACCAAAGAGAAAATCGCCTACATAACGCATTTTGCGCATGTAAATCAAAATAATTCCCACCAAGAAAGCTGGAAAAACAAAACTCGTAAGGTCGACAGAATAGCCCAAAGACATAATCCAAGCCGTCAGCGTGGTACCTATATTGGCACCCATAATGACTGAAATCGCTTGAGCAAGAGTGAGCAATCCTGCGTTTACAAAGGAAACTGTCATCACGGTTGTAGCTGATGAAGATTGAACAGCACAAGTAATGAACGTTCCTGTGAGCATACCTGTAAATCGGTTTGTGGTCATTGCGCCCAAAATGTGACGCAATTGTGAACCCGCCATCTTTTGTAATGCCTCACTCATTACCTTCATACCATAGATAAGTAACGCTAATGAGCCGACAATCTTAAAAAAAATAGCAAAATAATCGCCTGTAGTCATATTTAATATTATTGTAATGCAATTTCTTTTTGCGTTTTACTAAGAATTTACTAACTTTATACCCAAAGACAAAAGTTAATAGAATACAAGATGAAACAAGTATTACAAATTCGTTGCAAAAATAATAAAAAAACTTTAGATGTCCCAATCGGAAGCTCACTTTATGATGTTTATAGCGCATTTAATCTTAAAATGGAGTACGGACCGGTCAGCGCAAAAGTCAATAACAAGGTGGAGGGACTAAATTACCGCGTGTTCCATAATAAAGATGTTGAGTTTCTCGACCTCCATTCTTCTTCTGGTGTACGCACTTATACACGCTCGCTCTTCATGGTTTTATGTAAAGCGGTGCACGATTTATATCCAAAAAGCAAAGTTATCATAGATATTCCCGTGTCAAATGGTTATTATTGTAATCTGAACATAGGTCGTGAGGTTACGGAAGACGATGTAAACAAGATTAGAAAGTGCATGCAATCTATCATAGATGCACAGAAACCCATATCAAGATTTGAAACTACGACAGAAGATGCCATAAAGATGTTCCGCAAATTAGGCGACGAAGCAAGGTGAAACTTCTTGAAAGTACAGGCTCGTTGTACACTTTCTATTACAAATTAGACGATTACGTGGATTATTACTACGGCTCTATGCTCACAAACACATCGCTTATAAAATTGTTTGGGGTTGAAAAATTCTTTGATGGACTACTTTTGCGCATTCCTGATACCGACAATCCTGGAAAATTGAGCGAGAACATTAACCAAGATAAGATGTTTGAAGTGTTCAAAATTCACCATCGTTGGCAACAAATATTAGGCGTTCGCACCGTAGGAGATTTCAATGAAGCGGTTAAAAAAGGACTTTCTAACGACCTTATCAATGTTAGCGAAGCCTTACAAGAAAAGAAAATTTCGCAAATGGCAGAGACTATTGCCCACAAAGAAGGCGTGAAAGTTGTCTTAATAGCAGGACCTTCATCAAGTGGAAAAACCACTTTCTGCAAGCGTTTGTCCGTGCAATTACTCACCTGCGGCATAAAACCTGTGCAAATTTCCTTAGACGATTACTTTGTTAATCGGGTTGATACGCCACGCGATTCATCGGGCGATTATGACTACGAAAGCCTTTATGCACTGAATATTCCACTCATCAACGAACAGTTTCAAGCATTATTCCGTGGAGAGGAAGTGCAATTACCAAGCTATAATTTCCAAACGGGAGTAAACGAAATGAAGGGTAAAAAGTTGCATTTAGAACCTAATAACATACTCATTGTCGAAGGTATTCACGCCTTAAACCCTTTGCTTACAAAGGATATACCTGACGAAAAAAAAGTTCCGCATCTATGCTTCTGCGCTCACAACGATTCTCTTAGACGACCATAACTACATTCCCACAACCGACAATCGACTCATTCGGCGCATTGTTCGCGACTATAAATATCGTGGTTGTTCGGCTCAAGATACCATTAAACGATGGCCAAGTGTGCGTGCAGGAGAGAAAAAATGGATTTTTCCTTACCAAGAAAATGCTGACGTAATGTTTAATACGGCTATGCTTTACGAAGTTGCCGTGTTGAAAGCACAAGCCGAAGCGGTCTTAGAACAAGTACCTGAAAACTGCGATGAATATGCCGAAGCCTACCGATTACGCAAATTCTTAGGCTATTTTGCATCGCTCCCATTCCGCAGTCTACCTCCTACTTCGCTCTTACGCGAGTTCCTCGGTGGCTCATCATTTAAATATTAGCGATAAAAGGAATTGTCAAAAAGTAAATTTTCAGTACAATTTTAGTCCACAAAAGGTTATTTTTAGAATAGGGAATAAAGAAGCGAAAGCCAATTTATTCCCATTTTTTGTACTATTCAACTCATAAAAAATGCTCCAAAAGCCCCTAAAAACGCTATTTTATCCCTAAGATGAAGATTTTTCAGCAAAAAACCGACAAAAAATTTGGAGGGAATATAAATAAACAGTACCTTTGCACCGCAATTTTGTCCTATGGTGTAATGGTAGCACAACAGGTTTTGGTTCTGTTTGCGGTGGTTCGAATCCGCCTAGGACAACAAAAATGCGAAAAAGTCCTTCAAAGTTTTCTTTTGAAGGACTTTTTTTTATTCTCATATTTTTTCTTTTTTACTCTTATAGAAAGCTTCGTGGAAATATGGAAGTTATAGAAATTGAGTTGAACACTACAAAGAAGGAAATTAAAAATACATAAAAAGAGTATGCCAATTTGTCCATATCAATGGTTTAAACTATATTTGCATGATGAATGGCACAGGCTTTGTCATAAACCTATTGAGCCTTTCTTCATAGGATTTGTAGCGATTCATTCCCTATAATCTTCCAAAATGGCAAGGCTATAATGAGATAAAAATAAAAAATTGATATAAAGTTATGGAATTCAACAATTATCCAGGATTTGAAAGTAATCACAATCGTGGTTATCAAGAGTTAGAAATGTCACGCACTTTCCCAATGTTAATGCGCAAGGTTTATACATGGATGACGATGGCACTTGCTATCACAGGCATTGTAGCGTATGGAGTGGGTACCTCTGAGGCGATGCTAATGATGCTTTACAATGGCATGGCGCCGCTTATCGTGTGCGGTTTAGCAGAATTAGGTATCGTGTTTTACCTTTCTGCACGCATTCAGAAGTTGTCACTTATGAGTGCTACCATGTGGTTTATCGTTTTTGCTGCGCTGAATGGTCTGACAATGGGGTGGATTTTTGCAGCTTATACTATGGCTTCTATTGCTAAAACATTCTTTATCACAGCGGGTACATTCGGTGCAATGGCAGTGATTGGCACAACGACAAAAAAAGATTTAACCAAAATGGGTGGTATTTTATTTATGGCACTCATTGGTTTAATTATTGCGGGCTTGGTAAATTTATTCTTACATAGCACAATGTTTGAGCTTATTGTCAGCGGTTTAGGCGTATTGATTTTCACAGGTTTGACCGCTTGGGACGCTCAGAAAATTAAAGAAATGGTAAGAATGGCACCTGATGCTGGCGAATCGGCACAAAAAATCGCCTTGCTTGGCTCGTTGAGTCTTTACTTAGACTTTATCAACTTATTCCTCTATTTGCTCCGCTTCTTTGGGAATAGAGATTAAACAAGGAGAATTCCGAAATAAAAATAGGTTCGTAAGAATTGGAAAATATAGCGATGAAAGAATTTCACCGCTATATTTTTTTATGAAAGTAATACAAATTATGAGAAATAAAAGGTGATAAGAAAGTACAAATTAGTCAGACAAGGCGAAAAACACGCAATAAAAAAGTGGGAAATAGGCTCTTTTAAAAGACTTTTTCCCACGTTTTCTGTTTTAATATAGTAAGTTTTGTTTTTTATTATAATGCGATTTCTTTAATCCTACATTTTATATCTTTCTTATCGACTATCACGAAGAAGAAAGGGCACATTGTCCACGACTGCTTTTCGCCTTGCTTGATGGTATATTTCAGCGTCAAAGTATGAGCGTTTTTTGTTAGACTGTGAAAAATCAAATCAGTATGTACATTGGTTTCGGGCAACACCTTAGCTAAAACAAATTGACGTTTAAAATCAATAGGGGTTGGTTCGCCGTCTTTCCCTTTGACAGCAGCTTCGCCAAAATATTGATAAAACTCGTTTTCGTTCGATATTTTGAACAAAGTTGGCACGGTTATCTTATTCCCACTGCTGAAAAAATAATTCTTCGCCAAAGTGTATTGCACCGTAGAATCTTGGTTTGTTGCACACGAAAAGGCAAATAACAAGACAGCGAATATACCTAAAAGTTTCTTCATTCTTATTTATTTCCGTTTAGTCTTTGTCCCAATTTGAAATTAACGTTAAATGGGTTGCTCTTGTAAAAAATATCCACATTGCCACCATTAACATAATTACCGATACCATGTTGTGAATAAATGCCCACTTGTTTGGTGAAATTATATTCATCTTTCCCAGACAATTGTGGTTGGATTTCTTTTGCATTTACAACAGTTCGTAAATCCTGTTCATGGAAACCTACATTTCTATCATTCATAGTTGTTGCGGAGCGCATTTTTGCATAGGTCAGCCCTGTCAAGAGACTCCATCTGTTGGTAACATTATATCGTACTGACAAGCCCAAATTCATAGATTGATAATAATTCATATTATCTGCCATTTCAAAATCGTTGTTTCGCATGCTATATAACGGCACATTTGTATAACAAAGTTCATTGCTTTGCAAATTGCCAGCACAAACAGCCGCTAACTGAGCAGAACGTTCAAAACGATTTGCTTTGTCGACTCTATTATTTTGGATTTGAGTATCACTTTGTTTGAGTTTGTAGTTATCTTGTTGTGGCATAGTGCCAAGCGTAACTCGGTGTAAATCGGCTATGTTTTCAATAGACTCTGTTGATGGCAGACCGACATTTGTTATTGTCGCACCATTATTACCTCTTTCTGAAAGAAATGGATTGGAAGCAGCAGCAAACAAGTTGGTTGAAAAAGTTCCACCATTCACATGAACACCATTGACCATTGATTTTACTGACTTCCAGGCATTGGTCATAAAATTTGAATTTCCTTTTTGAGGCAATGTGCTTGTAGCCATAGACGCAGTAGGGGTTAAAGCAGCAAACTCTGTTTCGGCAGCTTGCTTTCTTCCCCATAAGAATCCTCCCATGACAATGAGAACAACAGCAACAGCAGCTGCGACCTGCTGAACCCACAATGGAATGAGTGTTGCAGACGATTTTTTAACATTCGGAATAAGTTTTCTTTTCTCTATTTCACGCTTTATATCGTCCAACAAACCATCAGGCACCTTGCGTTCGTAGTCGCTAAAAACTTTTTGAAAATTATCTTCCCACTTTTCTTTCATTTTGCGTTAGCTTTATATTCCTTAATCTTTTTTGCTAGCATAACCCTAGCCTTATGGTATTGCGATGCCGATGTATCTGCCTTGATGTCAAGAATTTCAGAAATTTCTTTATGCGAATATCCCTCAATGACATAGAGATTGAACACAGTTTGATAACCTTGCGGTAAACTTCTTATTAACTCAAGAAGAATCTCTTCGTTCATTCCGTCTGTATTAGGTTCACTATCGTCATCGTCAGTCGCCATTCCTTCAATTGCTAACCTCATTGCGTTTTGTCGGCGCAACTCCTCAATTGATAAGTTGATTGCTATTCTGCGCAACCAAGCTTTTAAAGACCCTATGCCGTTATATTGAAACGTATCAATTTTGGTGTAAGCCTTGATAAAAACTTCTTGCAACACATCTTTAGCAACTTCGTCATCAGCAATGTATCGACAGCAGATTGCATAAAGGTAGCCAGAAAAGGCTGCATATAATTTATCCATAGCCACAGCCTCACCGCGTCTAAACATTGCTACTATAGCTTCTTCTTTCTCTTGTACTATCAAAGCAATCACTGCAGCGGTGAATTCACCAAAGGACAAGTTTCAACTTATTATGAAAAAAATGCCTAAGGGTTTGAAAACACCCAGCTTTTGTTTTAATCCCTGAGGAATTGTTACTAACTAAATGCAAAAATAGACATTTCCTTGCCATTACAACGCAAAAAGATGTTAAATAAAGATTTTTTCTTAGTTCATAGGCAAGGTTTTTGCGATTGAAGCATTATATAGTCAAACGAAGAAAATTTACAAAGGCATGAAATCGTATGATTAAATATAAGAATAAAGTCGTGTCAGCTGCTTACGCACTGATAATCTCAATGGGACTTGTGTCATGCAATATGACCAATGATAAACAATAAATGGGTCTTAGCCCAAAAGAAAAGCAAGAAGCATTTCAAGAAGCAAAAGGCGAATATAAAGGTTTTGTTTATTTTAATGACAGAAAAACAAGCGACAATGTTCTTACATTAGATTCAGCCGAGGTAACCATAAATATCCTAACCGATAGTACAATGGTTATTCACGATATGCCTTCAAAAGTATTGGTTGCAAAAGTAGCACCAAGCAATTTGAAAACTGCCGTAACAAAATATGGTAAATTCGATATAAATTACAAAATTGACTTCGCAGAGGTTGACCCTATAAAGATGGTGGTAGCGCCATTGCCTATTTCATTTAATGTGAATTACATTGGGACAACGAAAAAATATGAAACAGGATTCCTAGGATTCCTCTTTAACAGAAAAGTTTCTGGAGCTGCTTTAAAACGCGGAATATTGATGATGCAAATTATTCAATCAAAAATAATGTTATTAGATGGAACAACTGAAACAAACATGGCAAGTAGAAACTTCATAAAGTTTAAATTGTCAAAAGTTGTAAGATAAGAGTAAGTCGAAACAAAATGAAAGAAAGAAGACGACGAACTCACAAAAATGAAATTAGAAAATGAATAAGTAATAATAAAATCCTTTTTAAATTTTTTTCTGATGTTAATATCTAAGATGGTATACTGACAATTTGCCAAACTCTTAGAGAGAAGCAAAACAAATCAGTGATGACAAGTTTTACGGCAATACATTAAATTGCCGCTTCGCTATAACAGAAAAGGGACAAATCAGTGATGATGAGTCCTTTTTTTTATGATTATAGGTCAAGAAAAAAGAATATGCCAAGCAAGATTAATTACAATTTACATCGCTTTTGGCAGTCTAAAAATAATTGCACTGCTTTTTATTTGGAAAAATGTTCTAATTGCAGTATCTTTGCATAAGATATAGCTGCACTCAGCAATGTTCAAACAAGTTTGCATTGCACTCATTGGCAATATCTTTGCATAAGATATAGCTGCACTCAGCAATGTTCAAACAAGTTTGCATTGCACTCGTTGGCAATATCTTTGCGAAACTTATCACGTTATAATAATGTCGAACGATAATAATTTCAAAATTTTAAACAAGATAGACTCGCCTTCCGATTTGCGAAAGCTAAGCATTGACGAGTTACCGCTACTTTGTGATGAGTTGCGAAAAGACATTATCCAAGAGGTTGCAGTCAATCCTGGTCATCTTGGTTCGAGCCTTGGTGCAACCGAAATAACAGTAGCATGCCATTATGTGTTTAATACTCCCGAAGATAGAATCGTATGGGACGTAGGTCATCAAGCTTACGGTCACAAAATACTTACGGGAAGACGTGAACGCTTTTGCGAAAACAGAAAATTAGGCGGTCTCATGCCTTTTCCTTCTCCAAAAGAAAGTACTTTTGACACTTTTACCTGTGGTCATGCTTCCAATTCCATTTCGGCAGCATTAGGAATGGCAGTAGCAGCAAAGATGACTCATCACCCAGAGCGTCATGTTGTAGCTATTATTGGCGATGGAGCCATGAGTGGAGGATTAGCATTCGAAGGGCTTAACAATGTCTCAAGCCAACCTAACGATTTGCTTATTATATTGAATGACAACGATATGTCGATTGATAGAGCAGTTGGAGGAATGCAACAATACTTGATAAATCTTGATACAAACGACACTTACAACCGTATTAGATTCAAGGCATCAGAATGGTTAAAGGCAAAAGGGCTACTTAATGATGAAAGACGCAAAGGAATTATCCGACTGAATAATGCGATAAAATCAGCACTTTCACAACAGCAAAATCTCTTCGAAGGAATGAATATTCGTTATTTCGGTCCCTTCGATGGCAATAATGTGATTGAAGTAGTCAGACTTTTGCGTCAATTAAAGAACATGAAAGGGCCTAAACTTCTCCACCTCCATACTGTGAAAGGAAAGGGATACGAGCCTGCTGAGAAAAGTGCCACCATTTGGCATGCACCAGGAAAGTTTGACCCAGAAACGGGAGAACGTGTCGTTCAAGACACAAACAATAAGCCACCAAAGTTCCAACATGTCTTTGGAAAAACGCTTTTGGAATTAGCAAAACAAAATCCACACATCGTAGGAGTAACCCCAGCCATGCCGTCGGGTTGTTCTATGAACATCATGATGAAAGAAATGCCTGAACGTTCATTCGATGTAGGAATTGCAGAGGGACACTCTATCACTTTTTCAGCAGGTATGGCGAAAGACGGTTTGCAACCATTCTGTAACATATATAGTTCGTTTGCACAACGAGCTTACGATAATATCATTCACGATGCAGCTATCTTAAATCTCCCTGTCGTACTTTGTATCGACCGTGCAGGGCTTGTTGGTGAAGACGGAGCAACGCATCATGGTTCCTTTGATTTAGCTTATTTGCGCCCCATTCCTAACGTTACCATAGCATCGCCTATGAACGAACATGAGTTACGCCGATTGATGTACACCGCACAATTGCCTGATAAAGGATTTTTCGTAATTCGATATCCACGTGGAGGGGGTGTTTTAGTGGATTGGGAATGCCCATTTGAAGAAATAAAAGTGGGAATAGGACGCAAACTTTATGATAAAACAATAAGGAATTTCGCTGAAAACAATGTTGCTATTCTTACGATTGGGCCTATCGGAAACGATGCTTTATCATCAATAAAAGAAATAGAACAAGAAGGAAAATACAAGGGGCGCATTGCTCATTATGACATGCGCTTCTTGAAACCAATAGACGAAAGTATTCTCGAAGAGGTGGGAAAAAACTTCAAACATATCATTACCATAGAAGATGGTGTACGCAATGGAGGACTGGGAACGGCGGTTATGGAATGGTTGAACGACCATGAATATTTCCCACACATACAAAGATTGGGTATTCCTGACAAATTCATAGAACAAGGAACTGTTCAACAACTCCGACAAATATGCGGAATTGACAAAGAAAATATTAAGCAACAAATTGAAAACAAGTTGCAAAAAGTAGCTAATTAAGTTATGAAGATAATTATTGCAGGCGCATACGCCATTGGAACTTATCTTGCACAATTCCTATCTCGCAATAAGTACGACATCATTCTTATCGATGAATTGCCCGAAAACTTAGAGAAAATTGGGCAAAACTATGACCTTCTTACATTGGAAGGTAAATCAACGAGTATTAATGTATTAAAACAAGCTGGCGCAAAGCATGCCGACTTATTTATTGCCGTCAATCCAAAAGAAACCGATAACATAACAGCTTGCACCATGCTCACCACCTTGGTGCCAAAAAAACAGTTGCAAAGATTGATAATCCTGAATATATGGAGCCTCAAAACCAAGAGTTTTTTAAACGATTGGGCATTGATAGACTTATTTATCCTGAACTATTGGCGGCTAAAGATATTATTAATGGGTTGAAAATGTCATGGGTTCGCCAACGTTGGGACGTTCATGGTGGTGCATTGGTCATGCTCGGCATCAAATTAAGAGAAACTTGTAAAATATTAGACCGCCCATTAAAAGATATTAGTGGACCTTCTGACCCTTACCATATCGTAGCAATTAAACGCCATAACGAAACCATTATTCCTAATGGTGAAGACACTTTGCAAAAAGAAGATTTAGCTTATTTCATGACTCAGAAGGAGTACATTCCTTATATGCGCAAGATTACAGGCAAGGAAAACTATGTTGATATTAAAAATGTCATGATAATGGGTGGTGGACGCACAGCGGTTCGCAGTGTGAAAATCATACCTGAGTACATGAATGTGAAGGTAATAGAAACCAATCCCGACCGTTGTGAATACTTAAACGAAATGTTTGATGAAGACCAACTAGTGATAAATGGTGATGGTCGCGATACTAATCTTTTGGTTGAAGAAGGCATTCGTCATACACAAGCTTTTGTTGCGCTAACTCCTAATGCCGAAACCAATATTCTTGCCTGTATGGCTGCCAAGACTTTTGGTGTAAAAAAGACTATTGCATCAGTTGAAAACTTCGATTACATAGACATGGCTGCGAAACTTGATATTGGTACGATTATAAACAAAAAGGCGATTGCAGCCAGCTACATTTACCAAATGTTACTTGATGCCAACGTAGATAATGTTCGTTTCCTTATGGCTGTTGATGCTGATGTTGCTGAATTTATTCCTGTTCAAGGCTCAAAAATCACTCGCAAACCTATCAAAGATATTCAACTCCCAAGTGGTATGACTATCGGCGGACTCGTTAGAAATGAAGTAGGAATGCTTGTTTCTGGTAATACTCAAATAGAAGCTGGCGATATTGTGGTTGTTTTTTGCTACAATGTTAACAAAAAGAAAGTAGAACAATTATTTAATTAAGCAGCTATTTAGGAGGTATCATGCTCAATCTAAAAACAATTTTCAAAATTTTAGGCTCACTTTTGTGGATAGAAGCAACGCTTTTAACGCTTTGCCTCTTTGTTGCAATGCTTTATCAAGGCGATGATATAATGGCTTTTGCATGGTCTATCCTCATAACTATTAGCTCTGGTTTAGGTTTTCGCCTACTGGGTCGCCATTCAAACAATATTATTGAGCGTCGCGATGCCTATTTCGTGGTTGCCATAGCATGGGTAATTTTCTCATTATTTGGCACATTGCCATTCCTTATCAGTGGGTATATAGACAATCTTACGAATGCTTTTTTTGAAACAATGTCGGGCTTTACCACTACGGGAGCTACCGTTATAGACTTTCCAGAGCACCTTCCTAAAGGATTATTATTTTGGCGTTCGCTTACACAATGGATTGGTGGATTGGGCATTGTGTTCTTTACCATTGCCATTCTTCCCTCACTTGTGGGTGGTTCTCTCAAGGTTTTTGCAGCCGAATCGACAGGTCCTATCAAGAGTAAACTTCACCCTCGTCTGAGTACGAGTGCCAAATGGATTTGGATAGTGTACCTTATTCTTACTATTGCTTGTATTTTAAGCTACAAAGTGTGCGGAATGAATTGGTTTGATGCCTTCAATTATTCCATGACGAGTACTGCCACAGGTGGATTTGCAACGGAAAGCGGTTCAATAGCTACCTTTAAATCGCCAGCGGAAGAGTATGTTTGTACGCTTTTCTGCTTTTTGGCGGGTGTAAACTTTACTTTGCTATACACTTCTGTGGCTGGTTTCAAGTTCAAACAATTTCTTAAAAATTCAGAATTTAAGTTTTATACGACTCTTGTTTTAGGTTTCAGCCTTTTTATCATGCTGGAACTTATTTTCCGCAATAACTATGACGTTGAACACGCATTCCGTAGCTCTATATTTCAAGTAGTTTCTTTCATAACAACAACAGGTTTATTCAGCGATGATGCTGCAAAATGGCCTCATGTAACATGGGTTATTTTAGCTGCTTGTATGTTCTTCGGTGGTTGTTCTGGTTCGACAAGTGGCGGATTTAAAAGCATTCGTGGCGTTATGCTGATAAAGATTGTGCGCAATGAGTTCCGCCAAATTCTGCACCCCAATGCTGTTTTGCCTTTAAAAATAGACGGTTATAATGTTCAAATGTCTAAGCGTGTAACCCTTTTATCGTTCCTTGGACTTTATCTTTTCCTTACTTTGGTATGCGCTTTCACAATGATAGCTGCAGGAATAGACTCAACTAATTCTATTACAATAACACTTAGTTCGTTAGGAAATGTAGGTCCGGCATTAGGATTAGAGATTGGTCCGACAATGTCGTGGAACGAATTGCCCAATTTTGCAAAATGGATGGCATCGTTTTTGATGTTGGTTGGTCGTCTAGAGTTGTTCACAGTCTTAGTACTTTTTTCTCCTTCTTTCTGGAAAGAGAATTAAACGAAACACCGCTTTTACAATTTATGCTTGTAAAGGCGGCGTTTTGCTTTCCTTGTTTCTATTAAAAAAATCTTCTAAATCTGCTTTCAATCGTTTGTAAGGTTCACATTTATTGTACGCTACATTGCGCCTTAACATGGGAATAATATTCTCTACGCTGTGTGAATAGCTTGAAAGTTCGTTGCGTTGCTGCACTATGTGTACTGCATTTCTTTGAATTTCCGTTTCCATATCACGGATTAATCTATCGCAAACACGCTTTAATGCAGGCACAACCACATTGTCAAACAAATGATGACCTTGTATGTAAAGGTAAGTTGTTTGTGGTGTTACCCCCAAATGCTTTATATCTTCTTTCACTGCCAAATAACTTTCCTTTGCATCGGGGTAGTCTTTGTGGAACT
>NZ_BAIS01000023.1 GCF_000613345.1 Prevotella disiens JCM 6334 = ATCC 29426
TTATAGTAAGTTCCACACAGGGACAGATGCTGACCGTGCTAAATTAATCAAAGGTGGTGTAAACTTTATGTTGGCAACCGACAAACAAGAACAGTTACCGCTCTATATGAAAGAAGCTGCCTTGCTGCACAATTCCATCACTCTTTGCCGAAGCCTGTTGAATGAAGAGCAACGCTTCTTAGCTGCATTCTTTGAAACTGTACGCACTTTACTCTCTCGAATGACAGGTAAAGGAAAAGTTACGAAGAAAGAAATTAATGCTCGTATCAGTGAATTGCTGAAACAAAGTGTAAAAAGTGAAGGTGTTATCAATCTTTTCTCTGATGTTAAAGCCGAATTTTCCCTCTTTGATACAGCCTTCTTAGATGAAATTTCTAAGATGAAAGAAAAGAATATAGCTGTAGAACTGCTTAAAAAACTATTGGCGGAGAAAGTGGCACTCTATCAAAAGACCAATATTGTGCAGTCAGAGAAATTCTCTGACCTGCTCAATCGCTCTTTATCCAACTATTTGAAAGGATTACTCACCAATGAAGAAGTTATCCAAGAACTTTTGCAGTTGGCAAAAGATATTGCTTCAGCCGATTCAGCAGCTAATGAACTTGGACTCACTCCTGAAGAAAAGTCTTTCTACGATGCCTTGACCAAACCGCAAGCAGTTCACGATTTCTATAGTAATGAAGAATTGGTAGCTATGACAAAAGAACTCACCGACTCTCTGCGTAAGAACCGCACTATCGACTGGCAAAAGAAAGAGTCAGCCCGTGCCGGTATGCGCAGAATGATTAAACATCTTCTGAAAAAATATCATTACCCACCAGAGGAAGCTGCCAATGCACTGGAAACTGTCATCAAACAGTGTGAGCAGTGGACGGATAATGAACAAGAGAATTATTCAACAAAATCAGTCAAGATATATGAAATCCACGAGGATGAAATACAGATGGCTGCAGAACCGTAAAATTATAAAAATAAAGATATGAAATTAATTAGTTTTAAAGGAGAGAAAATACGTGGTTATCAGAATCATAGTATTAATTTTCGTGATGGATTAACATTTTTAATAGGAATAAATGGATCTGGCAAAACAACAGTTTTGAGACTTCTACAAGGACTATTAACTCCATCTTATTTGGATCTTGCTCAAATTGAATTTTCAACTATTTGTGTTCAATTTACAAACAAAGAAGATAGTTTAATAGAGTCTGTTGCTTGTTACAGCGATGGAAATAATTTAAGTATAGAATACACTGACTCAAAACGAAAGAGATTTATAGATGATATACCACTTGTACTTTGCAATATAAACAAATATCGCAGTGGTCGTGATCTTATAGATTTTGAAAAATTAAATAGAGTCATTAGTGATTTTGATGATTTAGCAACTGTAAAGAAAATTAGAGATTTAAAAACTCCCCTCTTTTTAGGGTTAAATAGGAGAATTATGGAAAATAGCAGTCTTCATCCTATTGAAAGGGAGTTTATGTCTCGGAGAAGAATGCTGCAAATTGAAATATTATCGGAGACTGTTGATAATGCGTTATATGATATACAAGAAATGTTCCATAATAATATAAGAAGAACTGCACAAAGTCAGTTTCAATTGTCGGATTTATTTAAAAAACAGGTATTTGAAGAATCTTTTAAAGTAGTAAAGAATATATCGATTACAAATATAGACTATAGTTCTGAACTTGCTAATTTGCATAATCGACAAAAAAACTTAAATTCTGTTATTCAAAACCTTGATGTGAAAGATTTGATGACACAATTCTCTGACTATTTTAATGGGATGAAGAATGTTTTGCAAATTCTAACGGAAACATCAGCTTTACAAGAGGATAAAACCCCTAATCCTGCATATTATAATGCTTTACTTGAATGGATGATTAATCGTTCCCAGTTAGAAAAAATAGATAAAATAATAAAGTATGCAGAGGAATATGCTAAGAATATCCAAAATTTGAAAGCACCTATAAATAGATTTGTAAATAGTGTGAATTTATTTTTTGAAGAAAGTGGAAAAGAAATTGAAGTAGATGAAAGAGGTGAAATAAAAGTGAGGTTGAAAAATACAAAAAAAAGTAACTCTATTTTTGATTTATCTTCTGGAGAAAAGCAACTAATTCTTTTATTTGCACATATAGGTTTTTACAAGCGAAATAGAGAGGCTAGTGTGGCAATTATAGATGAGCCTGAACTATCCTTACATATAAGTTGGCAAGAAATTTTTATAGATGCACTACAACATGCTAGCCCTGAAACACAATTTATTATAGCAACTCATGCACCTGCAATTCTCGCTAAACCTGAAAGGAAAAATATGTGTGAGGATTTAACAAATATCTAATAATGGGAATAGATTTTTCTACAGAAGTACGGCAAGCTTCTACAGTTTTTACCCAATACCGCAATACTATAAATATCTACACAGAAGATTGCGGTAAAGATAAAAAGTTTTATGTAACATTGTTTAAACGGTTATTAAATGATACAGATATAATAATAAACGATATTTATCCTTTGGGCAATTGCACAAATGTTATTAATGCTTGTAGGAAAGATAAAAGTACTTCACCTAAACTATATATAATAGATGGGGATATTTATAATATGAGTACGCCTAGAGATACAGAAGAAAATTTGTTTGTACTTGATAGTTATTGTATAGAAAATTATGTCATAGATGAACAAGCTTATTATAAAGTTTATAATGAGTTAGATCCTGTACATAGTGAAGACGAAATAAAAAAAATTATTAACTATAGTAAAATGATGGAAGCAGCAATAGCTCCCTTTATGAGATTATTTCGATATTTCTCCATATCCAAAGAAGTATTGGACAAATTTCGTCTGAAAAGTGCAACATGTTTTTTATCAAATATTGGTAATATAGAGATATCGAAGATTGATGATGAAACTGCGGATATTGTGGTGCAATTAAAAGACGGGGGATTGTCAGAGCAAGAATTGTCTAAAGCAATAAATGAAAAGAACCTATTATTTCCAGACCGTTATGAAAATCTTTTAAAATATGTTTCTGGCAAAGATTATCTGATACCATACATTTGTAAATTTTCAGAAAATAAGTTATCTCTATCACTGGGTCTACGCAAAGAATATTGGAAATATCAATATTCCAAATTCTGTAAATTAGACAGATTGGAAAAATTGAAAACAGTAATAATAGATGCCACAAGGCGATAACATCCAAGATGGTTTCTAATCGATACTGCTCAAATTGAAGAAACATTTTTGTACCATACAAATATAAAACGTTGATTATCAGTGTGGGATACTTTTGAGGAAGTGAAATAAAAGAGAATTAAATAATTAAAGGAAACAAATAATGGCAGCAATGTGGTAGAAATATGGCATTGCTGCCGTTTTTATCAATAATATTTAATCTTGAATATTCCTATGACGCAAGAAGAATACAACCAACTTGATAGCAGTTTTGCGCATTGTGCAGGAACGAATTGCGAGCGGGCAGACCAATGTTTGTGCCATACGGCTTATAAGATATTGGGCAAAAGCAGTCGAGCAACCTATACCACAACCAATCTTGCTGTAATCACGGGCAAACAGCCTTGTGCGTTATTTGTAAAAGACCATCGTGAACTCTATGCGTGGGGAATATCGCATATCTACGATAATGTGCGTGCTGCCGACTTTTACGATATTAAACACAAAGTTATGTCGTGCTTCGGCTCTGCTTCTTATTACCATGTGAAAGAACAACGCCGTGCCATAACCGAAGAAGAACAACGAACTATCCGTGAAGCCTTTACCGAAATGGGTTACGACGGGAAAGCCATTGAGTTCGACCGCTACGAGGAAAGTTACCCTATGCTGATGCGCATGAAGAACTACAAATAGGCGAGTCCCGCCCGATTGTTTCAATCCTTTTTTTATCCTCTCTCTTGTAAGTCCTTATCCGAAAGTATAAGGATTTTTGTTTTGTACACGTTTGTACAATGGATTGTACAAGCGTTGTATAATAAATTCTACAAACGTGTACAATGTCGCTTTCTCTTTATGTTTGTTCCTTTGCTTCCTTGTAGCGGCAGTTAGTCGTTCAACTATTCTTCTCCTTGAGGTAAAGGCAGAGAAAGCTCCTTTATTATTTTGGTGGTTGAATAATATTTACTATTTTTGTAATTCACTAACCAATGGTAATGAATAATTTATAACATGGAGAAGGGATTTGTATACATACTCACTAATCCTTCTTTTCGAGAGGATTGGGTAAAGATTGGTAAAAGCAAGCGACCTGTTGATGTTCGTTCAAAAGAATTAGACAATACTGCTGTGCCTTTACCTTTTGAAATTTATGCAACCATAGAAACTACAAAGTATCATGAGGTGGAAAAGAATGTTCATAAAATGATAGACCGCCTTACGGATTTGCGCATACGTCAAAATCGAGAGTTCTTCAATGTAGAACCGTCTGTGGCATTGAGCATTTTAAAAGAAATTGCAACGCTGCTTGATGATGCTATTGTGTACGAATACATTGACGGAAAGCCTGTTGCTGTTAATCCGAAAGTTCAATCTGTTCCAGTAATTGAAGATAAAGGAAAACGTAAGCAAAATTTTTCTTTCTCGCATGCGGGTATAAAGGTCGGAGAAACAATCCATTTTGTTCCAGCCAACATCGATGTGTTGGTCAATGACAATAAAATGGTAGAATATAATGGGCGGCTCTATACGCTCTCTGGATTTACAAGAAACTTTATGCCCATAGAAAAACAAACTCATTCGCATGCTTATCAAGGACCTATCTATTTTACTTATCAAGGTAAAACATTGAAAGAATTACGAGATGAACGCGATAAACAAGGATTGAACAAATACTAATATGTTTTAACACAGAGTGCAAGAATGGTCTTCGTAATGGCTATTGGGAGGTAAAAACAAAGTAAATAATTAGAAACAAACAATGTTTTATAAAATCATACAACGAAAAAGGAACGAATGGTTAAGCCGTGAAGACTGCCCTATCAAGTCTTTGCTTGCATATATTGAGCGCAAAGGCGCAATGCGTGATGCACAAATAGAGGCTATAAAAACCTATTTGTTCCTAAAGATAGCATGCGAAAACAAACCTTTATGGAGGCTTTTTTCGGAAGGCAATGTGTTCAAGCTATGGCAAGTGAGTTTCAATAGTTTCCATAGCGACCGCGTGGAAAAGAAGATAACCGACTTTAATCTCAAAGGACGGCAGCAAGCACTGAAAAGAAAGAAGGAGTTTAAGCCCATAACACTAAGCGAAGACGGATTGGAAACCATTGAGTTCCTAAGCATTGACTGCGTTTCTGCCGACCTACCGCTCCTTGGCACAGCGATTCCGAAATCCTCATTGACAAACTCGGCTACGTTCGCAAGAATGGCATCGACACCAAAGCCTTTTGGGACGGCACAATAACAAGCGAACAAAAGCCTCTTCGACTAAAAATACGCAACATCTGTGGCGATGAAACAATTTTTGAATTATCATAAGGTGGTAATTTTTTAGAACCCATCATAAAAAAAAGTTGTCATAAATCATTATTATGACTATCTTTGCAGCAAAAATGCACGCTCATGTTACCATATAATATAAATAAGGTGGTGGTTTGGTTGAAGCGAATGAAGTATGTCAAGGGTTTTGGCATTCAGTCGCCGTCGGCTTTTGCGTTTGCTAACGATGTTATCAACGACCATCGGAAGTATGGAGAGTATGATTTGCTGCAAAAAGGGGGCAAGCAAGTTGGAGCGGTAACCGAGAAGAAGGCACGATTGATGTTCCGATTGAGCAGGTTTCATAAGGCTGATGCCGTGTGGTTCTATTCTCAAGCGATTGGTTGCTACGAAGAATACATTCAAAAAGGGTGGGAAACAACGCTTATTAAGGAACTGAAAGCGCCATTTTCTGACTTAAAAGACGGAGCAGAAGCACGGAATATTTATTATATAAGTGTTGAAAACGACTACGAAAAGACCTACGAAGCACTGCGAAAAGTGGTGAATACAAATAGTTTTTTAGTGGTGGACGACATTTACAGAAATGCTGAAACACGGGCTTTTTGGCAGCAAATAGTAGCCGACGAGCGTGTTAGTTTTTCATTCGATTTATACTATTTAGGCATTGCTTTCTTTGATAAGCGACCTAAACAAAATTATATCATAAATTTTTAGGCCCCACCTTAAACAATAACGATATGAGCAAAGTTTATACCAAGACTGGCGATAAAGGAACTACGAGTTTGATAGGAGGCACGAGAGTAAAAAAGTGTGATATAAGAATTGAATCATATGGCACGATTGACGAGTTAAATTCGTTCATTGGTTTGCTTTCAAGCTACGTTACGGAGCAAGAAACATTAGACTTATTGGCAGAGATGCAAAACGTTCTTTTCAATGTGGGGTGCAATTTGGCAATGGGCGAGAGCTTCAAAAAGGAGTTGAAAGAGTCGGTTGTAGCCGATGTTTTGATAGAACACGTTGAAAAATCAATCGACCGCATGCAAGACGCTATACCCCAATTGAAGAGTTTCGTTATTCCTGGTGGCAGCCGTTCAGCCTCAGTGGCTCATGTGTGTCGCACCGTTTGTCGCCGTGCCGAGCGTTTAATCATCGCTTTGTCTGAAAATGCCGAAGTAGATAGCAATTTAATGGCATACGTGAATCGTTTATCTGACTATTTCTTTGTTCTTTCACGATATTTGAATAATATTGAGAAGGTGGACGAAAAAATATGGCAAAATCCTTGCAAATAAGAAATAAAATAGTATTTTTGCACGGAAAATTATTTAAAGCAAATATTTTGAGCCTATGTATTGGACACTGGAATTAGCATCAAAGTTAGAAGACGCACCATGGCCTGCAACAAAAGAAGAGTTGATTGACTATGCTGTGCGCTCTGGTTCACCCCTCGAAGTATTAGAAAACCTTCAAGAAATTGAAGACGAGGGCGATATTTATGATAGCATTGAAGACATTTGGCCCGACTATCCATCTAAGGACGATTTCTTGTGGAACGAGGACGAATATTAATTCTGTGAATTAAAAACATAAACGCCAACTCACTATGCCTATGGCGTAGTGAGTTGTTTTTATTTTATAGCATCATAAAAAATATGATATTTTTATGGATTTTATTTCCGTATTTTTAAAATTCATTGTATATTTGCGTATAAACTCTCACAAATTGATAGTTAAAAACTATCTTTAATTACGAAAACCAAAGAAAGACGTAGAGAAAAGGACTATATTTTAAGTTTAATATTAATACAATTTATTATGAAATCGTTACGCTTATTTTTCACATTGATTACCCTTATCGCCTGTGTGGTAGCCACAGAGGCAAGTACTATTACCCTAAAATTTACATCAGGAAGAAAAGTTGCACGCATAGCTGTTACCACTTCTGATGGAAAACTTACCATCGAAGGAGCAACAGGAACGTATAAAAACGTTGAATGGGTAGATTATCAACTTACATCGTCAGAGGTTAAACTCACGGGCAACATAACCAAACTCGTGTGCAATAACACTGGAGTAACAGAAATCAACGCTCAGGGTGCTAACCAAATGACACAACTCATTGCAAACGACAACCGACAACTCGCAAAAGTAAATGTAACAGGCTGTACAGAACTCCAAAAGATGTATCTTAATGGATGTGCGCTCACCGATATAGACATTAGCAGTTGCGAAAAGTTGGCAACTTTCTTTTGCTATGAAAACAAATTGAAAACGCTTGACGTATCGAAAAATACAAAAATGTATTGGCTCGATTGTGGCACAAACTTACTTTCTGAAATAAATGTATCTAATTGTCCTTTGTTGCAAGTATTGTATTGCAGTAAAAATCAAATTAGCGCATTAGACTTCTCTAAGTGTCCTAAAATGATTGAAGTGCTTTGTGCTGAAAATAAAATCAAGGGCGAGCAGATGGACAAGATGATTCAATCATTGCCTCAACGCGAAAAGACTGATGAAGCTGTTGTTTATATCATTGAAAAATCTTCAAAAACTGAAGGAAACGTATGCACAAAAACACAAGTGGCTAAGTTGGTTGCTAAAAAATGGCAGGTAATAGCCCTCAAGGCTGACGATTCTTTCCCTTACGAAGGTAGTGATGATGCTGACGGAATTGAAACAATCCAGACAGATAATAACGCTACACCTACTCAATATTATAATGTAAATGGTACTCAACTTCAACAACCTACAAAGGGAATGAACATTATTCGCATGAGCGATGGTCGCATAGTAAAACGCATGATGCGCTAAACAATGAATCGTAACTCGCAAGAGTTTATTTTAACGGGAGAAACTTTGCAAGCTAATAACTTACAAAGTTTCTCCTTTTTCGTAGCATATTGAACGAAGATTCAAGTTGATTTTTTATACTTCACTACCAATGTAAAAATAGAACAAACCGCTATACGCTCTGTTGTAACATACATAAAAATGCAACAAAAGAAAAGGAGCAAAAAAGTCTTGCAATACCTATCAAAAATAAGACCTATTGTTTCGCTTTTCAAAACAGGCTCTTTTGAGCTTCAAAACCTATTGTTTTTCACTTCAAAACAATAGGTTTTGTTTTTGGGCTTAATATTGCAGGAAAATCCTTCTCCTTTATTTGATGAATAAAACTGTATATTATAGCCTTTTAAAGCATTTCTCTGAATTTTTATTCTATGCAGTATAATCCATTTTTCCAAAATATTTTTATCGCAGTAATATATTTTCTTTTTATGCAATAATATTTCTAAAACGCCGTTATACTATCGTGTTTAAACGCTTAATATCGATAATAAGTTTTTCTGTGTTGGGCTTTGCTGGTGCATTTGCCCAATACGATGTAGCCTTCAGCCATTATTGGGAGGTTGAACCTTACTACAATCCTGCTTCGGTGGGTAAGGAAAATCATCTCAACGTGGTGGGAGTTTACGCCATGGACTTTGCTGGTTACAAGAACAACCCGAAGGCTATGTATGTAGGGGCAAATATGCCGTTATATTTTATGAAACAATATCACGGCGTAGGCATCTCTGTTTTGAACGACCAAATCGGTCTTTTCACTCACCAACGCATTGGCGGTCAGTATGCTTTTCGTAAGAGCCTTTTTGGCGGAATGCTCGCTGCGGGCGTTCAGTTGGGCTTGATTTTAGAAAAGTTTGATGGTTCTAAACTCGACCTTGAGGATAGTAGCGACCCCGCTTTTGCTCGTGCCGCAGTGAATGGGCAAAGCCTTGACATGGGAGTAGGGGTGTATTACATTCGGAAGAATTGGTATGTTGGTGCATCAGTACAGCATTTAAATGCCCCACAAGTAGAAATAGGCGAAAAAAATGAATTAAAGATAGATCGGACTTATTATTTGACAGGCGGATACAATATTAAATTAAGAAATCCGTTTCTATCTATACCGACATCTGTCATGGGACGATACGACGGAAATGGCTATCGTGCCGATATAACTGCTCGTTTACAATACACGAACGAAAAGAAAATATTGTACGGAGGGGTGTCGTATAGCCCAACCAACTCGGTAACAGCATACATTGGTGGTAGCTTTCACGGAATCAATGTGGGCTATAGCTACGAGATGTACACAGGTACTGCCGACATAGGCAACGGAAGCCACGAGTTGATAGTGAGTTATCAGACAGACATCAACTTGCAGAAAAAAGGAAGAAACAAACATAAAAGCGTAAGATTTCTATAGAAAGAAGATATGAAAATGAAGAAGAATATATTAACTCTTTGCATTGGTGTTTTATTCATTGGCACACTTTCTGGGTGTTTTGCTGGTAAGTCGGCATCATCATCGGGTAGAGGTGGCGAAGTAACTGGCGTCGGAGGTGGTAAATCTTTTAGAGAACCAACGCCTTACGGCATGACATTAGTCAAACGCGGTTGGCTGAAAATGGGTCTTGAAGACCAAGATAGCCTGTGGGGAAAGACAACTCCTGTGAAAGATATTTCGGTAGATGGCTTTTGGATGGACGAAACCGAAGTAACCAATTCAAAGTATAAGCAATTTGTAGAATGGGTGCGTGACTCTATTATTCGTACTCGTTTAGCTGACCCATCGTATGGTGGCGACGAAACATATATGATAACCGAAGATAAAAATGGCGACCCTGTTACACCGCATTTGGATTGGAACAAACGCTTACCACGCAAGCCTAACGAAGACGAACAACGCGCTTTTGAAAGTTTATACAAGACAAATCCTGTTACAGGTGAGAAGAGTATTGACGCAAAACAATTGAACTATCGTTACGAAATCTACGATTACACTACTGCTGCTTTGCGCCGTAATCGCTTGAATCCAGAGGAAAGAAATTTGAATACCGATATTAGTGTAGACCCTAACGAGGTAGTGATGATTTCAAAAGATACGGCTTATATCGATGACGAGGGAAATATTCATCAAGAAACTATCAATCGTCCACTCTCAGGACCATGGGATTTCTTGAATACTTACATCGTTAATGTTTATCCAGACACAACTTGTTGGGTGAACGATTTCCGTAATTCGGAAAACGAAACCTACTTGCGTAATTATTTTAGTAACGATACTTTCAACGATTACCCTGTTGTTGGTGTTACATGGGAGCAAGCAAATGCTTTCTGCGCATGGCGTACCGACTACCTTTTGAAAGGATTAGGCAAGGAAGCACGCTTTGTTCAACGCTATCGTTTGCCGACTGAAGCAGAGTGGGAATATGCTGCTCGTGGAAAAAATCAAGACGAATTTCCATGGAATAATGATGATGTGAAAAGTGGAAATGGTTGCTTCTATGCTAACTTTAAGCCTGACAAAGGTAATTATACCAAGGACGGAAACCTCATAACCAGCCGAACGGCTATATATGGAGCCAACTCAAATGGGCTTTACGATATGGCTGGAAATGTGGCAGAATGGACAAGTACGGTTTATACCGAAGCAGGTGTTCAGGCTATGAACGACCTTAACCCACAATTAGAATACAAAGCTGCCAAAGAAGACCCATATCGTTTGAAGAAAAAGAGTGTGCGTGGCGGTAGTTGGAAAGACCCTGAAAGCTACATACGCAGTGCATGGCGCACATGGGAATATCAAAATCAACCACGAAGCTATATCGGTTTTCGTTGCGTAAGGTCGTTAGCAAGTTCGTCAAGCGAGGCTGCTAAGCAAGCAAAGAAAAGTAGTAAAAAAAGTAAAAAGAATAGAAGATAATGACACAGTATAGCAAATTCAACATCGTTTATCGTCTGCAAAAGTGGATTGATACTGTTCCAGGACAAACTTTCCTTAACTATGGTTACAGTTGGGGTGCAGCAGTCGTAATTTTAGGTGCGCTTTTCAAATTAACCCACCTTCCTGGAGCCAACATTTGGTTGTATATTGGTATGGGAACCGAGGTTGTCGTGTTCTTTCTTTCTGCTTTCGACCGTCCGTTTGATAAAACTGACGATGGCAAAGAAATTCCTACACATTTGGAAGAGGAAGATGAGGACGAATATGCGCCTCAAAGTGCAGTTGTTGTAAATGGTATGCAGCGTAAAGCAGCCGTATCTGGTGCTACTTCTGTTGATGAAATAGCACGCCAAACCATGCCTTCAGCCGACCAAATAGCAGCTGCGGTTGTCAATCAGCAAAGCCAAGTTATCGCTAATGCAGAACAACAAACTCCTGAAATGGTAGAAGCACAAACAAATTATGTTGATGCTTTGAAACATTTAACAGAGATGTTGGGCAAGGTAAACGACCAAAGTCAAAGGCTTACTCGTGATAGTGAAGAGATGGAAAACCTTAATCGCACGCTCACAGGTATCACCAAGGTCTACGAAATGCAACTCAAAGGAGCAAGCCAACAGATTGGTACAATTGACCAAATCAATGAGCAGACACGCAAAATGGCACAACAAATTGAACAACTCAATAAGGTTTATGCTCGCATGATAGAGGCAATGACCGTCAATATGCGTGTAGCATCGCCAAGCGTAGCACAACAACCAACAGTAGAAGAATAAAAACGCAATATTTCTCTTGCTTGTTTCATTAGCGGCAAGACAACACAATAAGACAAAAATACATGGCAATCATAAAGAGAAAAGTATCCCCTCGCCAAAAGATGATTAACTTAATGTACGTCGTCCTCATGGCTATGCTCGCTTTGAACGTCTCTACCGAGGTGTTAAATGGCTTTTCTATTGTTGAGGAAAGTCTGAATCGTACAACGGGGAACTCTTCTATGGAAAATAAAGCTATCTTCGATGAGTTGGAATTGATGATGAAAAAGAATCCTCAAAAGGTGAAAGAGTGGTTTGCAATGGCGACTACGGTTCGCAATATGAGTGATTCGCTTTACAATTTTGCACAAGAATTGAAGGTGGAAATAGTGAAAGAGGCTGACGGAAAATACGGCGACCCACTAAATATCAAGAACAAAGACAATTTGGAAGCATCGGGTGTGGTGATGTTAGCACCTGGAACAGGTAGAGGACACGAGCTTTTCGATGCGGTGAACAGCTATCGTGAGCGCATTCTCAAGTTTGTAACCGACCCATTGCAAAAGAAAATCATAGCAAGCAACCTTTCTACGGAAGTTCCAAGCCACACTTTGAACAAGAATTGGGAAGAGTATATGTTTGAAGATATGCCTACTTCGGCTGCCGTAACGTTGCTTTCAAAACTCCAAAGCGATATTCGTTATGCGGAAGGCGAAGTGCTTCACACGCTCGTAGCCAATGTTGGATTGAAGGATATCCGTGTTAATAAGTTGCAAGCATTTGTCGTTCCAAGTCAAACTCGCCTCTATCCTGGCGAAACACTTACGGCACAGATGTTTATGGCAGCGGTAGATTCTACCCAACAACCACAAGTTTATGTGAATGGACAACTCATTAAAGGCAACAAAATCACGGTAAAAGCTGGTACTCCAGGTAAGCATACCATTAACGGATATATCTTGATAAAAGACCTTGCGGGCAATGTGCTTCGTCGAAACTTTACCCAAGATTATTGGGTTACGGGTGGTCCACAACCTCAACGCTATATTTCTCCTGACGGAATGCAACGCACCCCACCTTTTGAAGGCATGGCAACCATCGCAGCCGACTTAATGAATGTGCTTTACGCAGGGTTCGATAACCCTATAACCATTAGTATTCCGAATACTGCACAAGGTGATGTTCAAGCGTCAATGTCGGGTGGTTCGTTAGTTTCTCGTGGTGGTGGTAAGTTCGTAGCACGTCCATCATCGGTTGGAAACCCTGTTACTATTTCGGTTTCAGCTAAGGGTAGAAAGATAGGTGAATACAAATTCCGTGTTCGTAAGTTGCCAGACCCAGCACCATACATTGCAATGGGCAGTGATAGATTCAAGAGTGGTGCTTTGTCAAAGTCTGCTTTGATGGGCGCAAGTGGCATTCACGCTGCTATTGATGATGGTTTGCTTGATATTCCATTCACTGTTACAAGTTTCCGTACGGTGTTTTTCGATAATATGGGTAACGCCGTTCCGTTGGCAAGTAATGGAGCGCAGTTCTCAGCACAGCAGAAAGAGCAATTCCGCAGACTTAGTCGCAACAAGCGTTTCTATATAACGAATGTCGTTGTGCATGGTCCTGACGGTACAACTCGCACGCTCAATGGTCGTAATATGGAAGTAATTGTGCGATAAGATAGAAAAGATAGAAGATTAATTTGTCGTTCGGCAGCGTTGAAAAAGGCGCTGCGAGAACAAATATTTAAGATACAGAAAATGAAAAGAATATTCTTGATAGTGTGTGTTGCTGCAATTGCAATGAGTTCCTTTGCACAACCTGCCCGTAGAAGGACACAGCAACAACAAGCAAATCGGTCGAATGCCAACACCATTACCACGCGTGCGCAGATTTCTTTCCCGACTTCTACGCCGATGGACGAAGATGTGGTGTGGCGTCGCGACATCTATCGTGAGTTGAACCTTGTCGAAGATGCCAATGCAGGCTTGTATTATCCTACGGAACCTGTGGGGTCGCAGATGAATTTGTTCTGCTACATTTTCAAACTCATGATGATGGGACCTAAAAATGGTGGCATTGCAGCTTACGAATATCGTATGGACGGCAACGAAGTATTCAATGATTCGGCTCGCATCAAGCCTTTACAATTCTTAGACAATTATCATGTTTATTACGAACGTACCGACCGTGGCATTCGTCTTGATAATAGTGATATTCCTTCAGCCGAAGTGAAGGGCTATTATCTTAAAGAAAGTGCGTATTACGACCAAGGTACATCTACTTTCCACCGTAAAGTCATCGCTCTTTGCCCTATTATGTATCGTGCAGACGACTTTGGTGAGGGCGAAGTGAAGTATCCTTTGTTTTGGGTAAAATATGATGATATTGCGCCTTTCCTATCGAAACAAACTATCATGACGAGCAATTTGAACAATGCGGCTACCATGAGCGTTGACGATTACTTCACGATGAATCGATATGATGGTAAGATTTACAAGACTACCAATATGCTTGGACGCACGCTTTCGCAATATTGTCCAACCGATTCGGCGATGTCTCGTGAGCAAAAAAGAATTGAAAACGAACTTATTACGTTTGAAAAGAATATCTTTGGCGACAATGCTAAGCGTGATAATTTAGATAGTATAGCAGTGGCAAACAAAGATGTTAAGGTGGTAAAGAAACGTGGTCGCCGCAACAACCGCAGTCCTGAAACAAAGGTTACCAAGACACGCCGCTCACGCAATACAAGTAGCGACTCAAAGAGTGCTGCTCGTGTGTCAGTAAGACGCCAACGACACTAAGAATATGAACGATAAATCGAATTAAAAACAATCATAATGCAGTGCCTTTCAGCTTCTTTTAGGAGTTGTTGAGGCACTTTTTTAATTATTAGTGTATGAAAAAAAACTTTACTTTGGCACTCCTTTCTGTAGGCTTGCTTGTTTCTTCACCTGTCAATGCACAGAGTATTCAGTTTGGTGTTAAGGGTGGTTTGAACGTTACTGATATGAAAATTAATACAAAGGTCTTCGATAAGTCAAACCAAATTGGTGCTTTCGTTGGTCCTACTGTTAAATTCAGCCTCCCTATTGTAGGTTTAGGCATTGATGCTTCGGCACTTTACGACTTCCACCAAGCAAAGGTTGAATTTGCAGGCGAAGCGCAAACCGTTAAGCAACAACAGATAGCAATCCCTGTAAACCTCCGTTATGCAATAGGGTTAGGAAGTTCTGCCAATGTTTTCTTCTTTGCTGGTCCACAATGGGGTATCAATATTGGAGAAAAAGACTTTAAATGGACAAAGGGCAGTAGCTATTCGCTTGCAAAAAGCAACTTTAGCATGAATGTAGGTTTGGGTGTAACCCTCTTAAAGCACTTGCAACTCAATGCTAACTACAATGTTGCGTTGGGCAAAACAGCCGATGTGAACTTTTGGAAAGCCGTAGAAACGACAGGACAACAAATTATTGATAAGGAAAAGAGCCGCAATAACTCATGGCAAATTGGTTTAGCTTATTACTTCTAAGCCTTTAGTTTTTATCTTACAACGAGCCATTTGCCACGTGCAAGTGGCTCGTTTGCTTTTCTAAGGTTTAGGAAATGTTCTGTTATGGTTGTTCTTTGATGCCTCCAATATTGATGTTTTCGCATTGTACAAGGGTGTACAATGGATTATACAAGCGTGTATAAAGCAGAAAATCCTCTGTTGGCAAGGCGTTACTATAAGTACTGACGTTGGGACAGTGCTTTGGGAGTTGTTGTTGCCCCTCTATTGCAATTCGTTGGAAAGGGTTCGCTATGTGGTTAGTATTGTTTTGAAAACAAAAGTGCCTATTTTGAACGACAAAAGTGCCTATTTTGAATGGCAAAACAGGCACTTTTGATATTTGATAGTGTTGCTTACTGAATTAAAATTTGAAAGTTATAGCAGCAAAAGGCACAATACCATGACTTAATTTATAAGAGAAATTATAGTAAAGGTCTTGCTTTGAAGGGTTGCCCAATAGGTTATAAATGCCCATTTTGACAAATATCTTCGACTTTTTAAACTCCTTTCTGTACGAATAGCTTACGTCTAAGCGGTAGCGAGTGGGTTCTCTATCCTTTCGGAACGTTTCTTTTGTGTTATTGGTGTTGCCATAAAAGGAGTCATAAGCAATCTTTCCCGAATGAATATTTCCACCGATAGTGAATTGTGAACGCTTGCTAATATCATACGAAACTGCTGCATTGAACACATGTGGCAGGTCGTAAAGCGATGGTATTTTGCCTCGTTCTTTTAAATCGTCAAACCATTCTCTGCTCTTTGATAGCGTGTATGCCATTTGAAAAGTGAACTTTTGCCAATGGTTATAAAAGTAAATGCTCGCACCATAGCTTTCGCCTTCGCCCGTCATAATATATTTATCCCAACTGCTATTCTCAACATAGATGGCTGGGCGCAAGGCTAAAAGATGGTTGCGGCGTTTGTAATAAGCCGAAAATTCAATGATTCCTTGTTTCAAATAATGCTTCCAACCAATTTCATAATGGGTAGCTTTACTCGGTGCAAATCCTTCAATGCTTGGCATAATAAAGTCGAATGGTGCAGAAATATCTGCAATAATGACATGGTGGTGAAACTGTTCCATGCTTAAAAATGTAAGCGATAGTAAGTCGGAATTACCAATGGCAGCTTTCAAACTCATTCGCGGTTGCAGACTTGAGTAATGCTTATAATGGATAGGTTTGTAAAGAACATAGTGTAATCCCAATTGTGCATAAAGCCAATTGGTTAAGAAAATGCGATTGTCATAGAAGAATGAAAACTGTTTTACCTTTTCATTTCTGTTGCTTAATTCAGTTCCAAATGCAGCAAGGTCATATATTTCATAATTTGTTTTTGCTCCCCAACGCATGTTAAAGTAGCGATTGGGAATATAGGTGAACTCGGTATTGGCATATAGACCCTTTGTTCCTCGGTGTATTTCCTTTAGTTTTGAAAACAAAGACGACGCATCTTCAACATGGCTATGAGTAGAAATGTAAGCCAATGAAGTTGAATTTGTCATTTTCGCATTGATAATCGTGTTGTAATGGAGCGTGTAAAGTTGGCTATTCCATTTTAGTTGAGAAGCATTTTTGTCTCTTCCATACATGTTGTAATTATCTTTCGTATCAAAGATAGAGAGCTTTAATGTTGAACCAGAATTAATATCCCATGCCAATTTGGCATTGAAGTCATAAAAAGAATGTACTGTGCGGTTGTCTTTATCTACCCAATGGTCGAAAATATCAAGCCAACTGCACCGTCCTCCTGCAAGGTAAGAAAGTTTGTTTTTAACGATTGGACCTTCTGAAACCAATGATATTGAAGGAATATCTATCGAAGCTGTGTGTTCATATTTACTTTTATTTCCATCACGAAGTTTCACGTCCATTACTGAAGACAAGCGGCCTTCATATTGCGTTGGTATGAATCCGTTATAAAAAGAAACCGATTTTACGGCATCACCATTAAAGATTGGGAGCAACGTATTGAGATGGTTGGGATTTTGGAGCGGAAATCCTTCCAACAAAGTGAGGTTCTCATCGGGTGCGCCACCTGCCACATTGAGTCCTGTATTAGCAGCAGAGAGCGATACTCCTGGGAAGACTCTAATCTGAGAGAATATGTCGGAGTTGCTGAATGAAATCATATTTGAAGGTGCAACTTCGTTCATTTCTTCCTTACTTCTACGGCGTTGTATCTGGATAGTCTTGATTTGGTAGGGGGTAGGTTGTAGGTTAATGGAAAGTAAGCTATCTTTTTGCACATTTAAAGTGTCTTCATAAGGTAAATAACCCATGTGCGAAACGGTTACTTTGTTGGTTCCAAACATTACAGGTAACTTGAAAATTCCGTTTGCATCAGTGGCAATTCTATCTGTTTTCCCATTTTTATTGGTAACACAAATGGTTGCTCCAAGCAATTTTTCGCCAGTTTCTTGTTCATGTACGATACCTGTTAAATAGAAAGTGAGTGTCTTTTTTATTTCTATTTTTAAATGTTTATCGTCTGGTTCGGTGAGTTTGTACTCGTAATCTTTTAGTAAAATAGCAATGAGATTCTTCACTGTTATTTTGCCATACCGCTCGAATTTTACCGTCTTTTTGAGGTTAATATCTTCCGCAGGATAGATGAACAACACTTTTGTTTGGCGTTCTATAAGATGAAACCATTGTTCTATTGTTGCAGGTTGGTTGCTAATATTTAAAATGTAGTCTGTTATAGACTCTTTTATTTCAGGTTTTGGGCTAACTTTGTAGCCTGTAACCTGAATAACAATCTTTCTATTGGATAGCGGAATAAGCTTGAAGTTATATTCATGTAGCAGTATATCAAGCAATTGTGCTACCGTCATTTTGCCTGAAACAGGTAATTTGATGACTTGTTGCAAGTTTATTTGCGACGGGTTATAGGCTAATATAATCTTTGTTTGCCTTTCAATTCTGTCAAACCATGTATGCACAGTGGCAGAAGAAGCGTCAATTTTGACAACTTCTTCTGCCACTGTTTTTTGTCCATTTGCCACCATTGTGACAAACAGAAGCAGTATAGATAATACCAGTTTCGGCATTCTATTTCATTTTCGTTATTATTTATGCATGCGGAAATGAATTGGTGAAACCATATCGTATTTACAATTACAGAGTAATGCTAATTCTTCCACCGCCTCTTTTGGGTCGTCGATGTATAATTTTGTTGTGATGGAGTTATCTTTTAGTCCGTCGCCTATCTCTATGCGCACGTCCATTTCCTTTTCTATTTCCTTTATAGCTGTTTCCAGTGGTGTGTTTTCGAAGACAAAAACCTTTTTGTCATCAATAGCATGATTTAGTTTTTCCTCTATAAGTTTTCCGTTATTGTAAGTTACTCCTTCTCCTTTTGTGAGCGTAACTGATTGCTTTTCAGATGCTACAAGTACTCTTCCTGTTGCAACTCTTACTGTTTCAGCATCTTCTTTTGAGGCATTGACAGTAAATGATGTACCTAAAACCTTAATATTCAGATTGCCCGCATTGACAATAAATGTTTTGTTGTCGTGCTTAACATCAAAGAAAGCTTCACCTTTCAAATCTGCTATGCGTTGTCCGTCCTTCTCTTCAAAGTCCAACAAGGCATTGGGTGCTAATTTAATATGCGACCCATCAGGTAACGCAATGAGTGTTTCTTTCAGCGTATTGTTTGCAAAATGCAAAGAATTGTCAGTGAAAAATTTTTGATACGCAAAGGTTGCGATACCAACGAGTAGCAAAAGCGATGCTGCAACCGATAATATTTTCCGTAGTGGAACAACTTTTGCCCTTTCTTGGCGGTCTTGCAGTCTGCCTTCTACTTTCTTCCATGCAGCTTCTATGTCAATATTAAAATCGGCAGTTGCTGTTTTGGTTTGAGTCATAGTCTTTTTAAGTGCAATAAATTCATTGTTATTTGCACTTTTATAATTTTCTAATTCCATTAATTCAGCCTCTGTTAGCTCTTCGCCAACAAAGTATTTACCCAGTATTTCGTTTATGTTAATTAAGTTTCTCATACATTAGCAGCAATTAAAATTAATGTTAGCACCGCCATAATGGTAGGGTGTTGTGCCATATAAGTTCTGATAATCTTGATCGCTTTGCCCATGTGGCTCTCTACGGTCTTCTCAGAAATATTTAAATGTAAAGCAATTTCTTTGTATTTAAGTTTCTGCAATTTGCTCATTGTGAACACTTCTCTACATTTTGGTGGCATTTCTTGCAGTATGGTGTCTAACATTTGTGTGTAATCTTTGGAGGCTGTGGTTTCAGAATTATCGGCAGCAAGCTCTAATGTGCGGTCATCGGTCGATACTTTTTCGTATGTTCGTTGATTATTCAGGAATGATAAACAATTGTTGCGTACAGCAACTTTCATGTAAGGCAACAATTCTCCTTCGGGCAAACTGTCTTTTTGTTTATCCCAAACGCTTACGAAGAGTTCTTGAACAATATCTTCGCAATCGTCGATGTCGGCAATATAACCGTGTGCTATTTTGCAAAGCATGGGGTAATATCTTTCGAATCGTTCTTTAAATTGTTCTTTCCTGTTCTCGCTCATTGTATCTTTTTTAGGGTAAAACCTATTTTGTGCCTTCTTTTTTAAAGACCATACAAAGATAATGCAAAAACTTTAATTTCTTTTATTCTTCTTGTAAAAATCGCCGTTATGATGTTATTTACCTCATTGTGGCTTTTCTCGCATTTTATTAGTAAAACGATAATTTGGCAAAAACCCCTATTGGTTTTGTTGTTTTCTCTCTGCTATAATTAAAATTTTTCCAAATTGGTTGTAAAAGATACCTTCTTCTGTTCTTATCGAGGTGGAAAAATAAATATAAATTCTGTTCTTATTCGCGGAAAATTACACATTTAAAGAAATATTGTGCAGGTTATTTTGGTAGAAAAGAACAAAATATATAACTTTGCGGTCAATTTTACAAATATTTATATAATATCAGTTAAGAATGAGACGAAAATTATTTTCTATTATTATTGCTTTCTTTGCGCTAACTTCTGTAGTACGCGCAGGCGGTTTGCTTACTAATACAAATCAGAGCATTGCTTTTTTGCGCAATATTGCCCGTGGTGGTGCTATTGGCATTGATGGAGTTTATTCTAATCCAGCAGGTGTGGCTTTTCTTCCAAATGGATTTCATATATCGTTAGGTTTTCAAAATGTTTACCAAACGCGTGTTATAAAATCGGGAATGACGCTTCCACAGATGCAAGGAACTCCTTTTTATCAGCCTTTTAAACTTAATGGTGGCGATGAAAATGGTATTAAAGAATTTATAGGAGAGGCATCTGTTCCTATTATGCCAACCCTTCAAATAGCGAAAAACTATGATAAATGGGGTTTCCAATTGGGCTTTGGTATTGTTGGAGGCGGTGGTAAAGCCTCTTTTAACACAGGTTTGCCAAGTTTTGAACGTGCCATTGCTTTAATTCCGCTTGCACTTTCTGCTCAAAAAATGGGCTCACCCAAACCAAGTTATAGTGTGAATAGTTATGTCAGTGGACGCCAATACGACTTTGGATTGCAGTTGGGAACTACTTATAAAATCAATGAAAATTTGGCTGTTTATGGTGGTGCGCGCTTCAATTACATCTTTAATAAGTATGAAGGAAATATTCGTAACATTACCGCAAATATTGGAGGGAAAGACCAAAATCTATCTAATTTCTTCAGTGAAAAGGCTACTGCGATGAGCCAATTGGCTATTCAAAGCACTCAACAAGCTGAACAGACCACCGACCCAGCTACAAAAGCGAAGTTGGAAGCTGCTGCTCAAAAATATAAAGCAGGTGCTGCTCAACTTGACAAAGCCAAGGAAGATGTTGCTGATAAGTATCTTGACTGCACACAACGTGGTTGGGGTATCACACCAATTATAGGTATTGACTATAAAAAAGGACGTTGGAATCTTGCTGCGCACTATGAATTTACAACAAAATTCAACATTCAAAACGATACCAAGCACGATGATACAGGGAAGTTTGCCAATGGTGTGAACACCCCTAACGACCTACCTGGGTTGTTGGCAATCGGTGCGCAATACGAAGTTTTAGATAATTTGCGTCTTATGGCAGGTTACAATTATTACTTCGATAAGGACGCTCGCATGGACCATGATAAGCAACGCTTGTTAAAAAGCAACACTCGTGAATATTTGGCAGGTGTAGAATGGGACATTAAACCATCTGTTACCATTAGTGCAGGTGTGCAACGTACACAATATGGCTTAGGCGATGGCAGCTATTTGTCTGACCTTAGCTTTGTAACCAGCAGCTATAGCTTTGGCTTTGGTGCGAAAATTAAAGTTGCCAAGAATGCTCACTTGAACATTGCTTACTTTATTACCGATTATGAGAAGTTCGATAAGACCTACGAAACTTCTGTAACATCGGGTACTAATACGCTAAAGGTTGTCAATACCGACCAATTTACTCGTACCAACAAGGTATTTGGTGTTGGTTTGGATATCAGTTTATAATCCAATCGCCTGTAAAAACAACAAAAGAGTCGCCAGTTTCAAAAGCTGGTGGCTCTTCTTTTTTCTGCCCATACGGTTGTTTTAATTTCAAAATAGGCTGTTTTCTGCTTCAAAACAGCCTATTTTGCGCTTCAAAACAGCCTGTTTTGAAATTTTTCTTCCGATTTACACAGGGTCTACATCATAGTAGATAGTGAGTGCGCCGTAGCGTTTTTCCTTCATCATGGCAGTTTGAATTTGCTTCAAGTATTGTTTTGCCAATTTATAGTCAGCACCATTTTCAAGTTTGAGTATGATTTTACGAATATGAAGGGTTTTGATGCGTGAGATAGCAGGACGGTCTGGTCCTAAAATTCTGTGGGCAAACACTTCACGAAGGCGTGAACCCAATTCGATACTCGCTGATTCCACGACTTGATTGTCGCGATGTTTCAAGTATATATATATAAGGTGGTGGAATGGCGGATAATGAAAATCGATGCGTTCCTGTAAAACAGAATCGTAGAAACCTTGATAATCGTTTTTCACAACCTGATGAATGAGCGGTAAATCGGGATTCTTTGTTTGCAAAATTACTAAACCTTGTCGTCCTTTTCTGCCCGCTCTTCCGCTCACTTGTGCCATCATCATGAACGCATATTCGTAGGCTCTAAAGTCGGGATAGTTGAGCATTGTGTCGGCATTAAGTATGCCTACCACCGACACACGGTCGAAGTCTAACCCTTTAGAAATCATCTGTGTGCCAATTAAAAGGTTGGTTTTACCCTTTGAAAAATCGTTAATGATGCGCTCGTACGCATTCTTTGTGCGTGTTGTGTCTAAGTCCATGCGAGCCACACGAGCCTCAGGAAAGAGGCGCATGACCTCGTCTTCAATCTTTTCAGTACCGAAACCACGTCCACGAATTTCCTTTTCACCGCAGTCGGGACATACCTCTGGAACTCGCTCCATATAGCCGCAGTAGTGGCAAGTCATGGTGTTCATGTTCTTATGGTGGGTAAGCGATACGTCGCAGTTGGGGCATTTAGGAACCCAACCGCACGAAGGGCATTCCAACATCTGAGAAAAGCCACGCCTATTTTGGAAAAGTATGGCTTGTTCGCCCTTTTCTAAGGCTTGCTTTACGGCACTAAGAAGGCGTGGAGAGAACAATCCCGTCATCATTTTGCGGCGGCGTAAGTCTTTCACATCTACCACTTCAATTTCGGGAAGTTGAATATCTTTGTAGCGTTGTGTAAGCGATACGAGTCCATATTTCCCAATTTGCGCATTGCGATAGGTTTCCACCGACGGAGTAGCAGTTCCGAGCAATGTTTTAGCCCCATACATTTGTGCCAAAACAATGGCTGTTGAACGTGCATGATAGCGTGGAGTAGGGTCTTGTTGCTTAAAACTTGTTTCGTGTTCCTCGTCTATGATGACCAAACCGAGTTTTTGGAAAGGCAAGAAAACGGCACTTCGTGCGCCAAGAATAACAGAGTAAGGGGTGTCAGATAGTTGTTTTTTCCATATTTCCACCCGTTCTGCATCGTTGTAACGGCTGTGATAAATGCCCAATTTGTTGCCAAAAACACGGCGTAAACGGTCGGTCATTTGTACGGTTAAAGCAATTTCGGGCAACAAGTAAAGCACTTGTTTCCCCTCGTTGATAGCCTTTTGAATAAGATGAATATAGATTTCGGTTTTCCCTGACGAGGTTACACCATGCAGGAGTGTAACGTTGTGTGCCATCATCTGCAATAAAAGTTTGTCATAAGCCATAGTTTGGGCTTCGTTTAAGGCTTTTATTGCTTCGGTTTTGGGTTCTCCATGATAGGCAAGGCGAGCCGTTTCTTTTTGATAAGTACAGAGAATGCCTTTTTTTATGAGTTCGCGCAAGGGTGTTACTGGGCAATGACTTTCATTGATGAGTTCCTCTTGCGACACCGAAACGAGTTGTCCACCATTGTGCGCATCGGTTTCCGCTTCCAATTTTGCCCATGCTACGTTCTCAGCAATCCCACTAAGTTGCAAGTAAGTAGTGAGGATTTTTTGTTGTTTGACCGCTCTTGTCAAACTATCTAAAGCCAAATGTAATTCCCTTTCGCCCCGAAAATTCTGCCCAATGCCCACAAAAGTTTCCATGCGCGGCTTGTATCCGTCTTCCAACTTTAGTCCTGCGGGCAGTGCAGCGGTATAAATATCGCCAATGGGAGCTATGTAATAAGTTGAAATCCAATGCCAAAGTTTAAGTTGTTGCGGCAATAAAACGGGTTGTTCGTCCAATATCGAAAGCACCTCCTTGTAGGTAATACCTTCTATTTGTTGCTTCGGTGCATCTAAAGGGAGCGTGTCGCAAATGCCAACATACATCTTGCTTTTTCCGAATGGAACCAATAAGCGCATGCCAAGTTTAACCTTTTCGCACAACGCATCGGCTAAACCATAAGTGAAAGTACCCTCCACAGGGAGCGGTAAGATTACTTCTACGTATTTCACTTCGTCTTTAATTCAGGATATTGAATGCGAGTATGGTAGATAGACATCAATCTTTCGATGAGTATTTGCTTTGCAATTTTGATGTCGCGGAACGTAATTGGGCAGTCTGTAAAGAAGCCTGACGACACTTGTGAGTCGATTAATTTGTTTACCAAGTTGCTGATACTTTCTTCGGTGTACTCTGAAAGAGAGCGTGAGGCAGCCTCCACGGTGTCGCACATCATCAGTATGGCTTGCTCGCGTGTCCATGGATTTGGTCCAGGATAGCGGAATGGAGCTTCATCAACCTCTTTGTCAGGGTGCGCATTCTTATAATTGATGTAAAAATACTTCACCAATCCTGTTCCGTGGTGGGTAGTAATGAACTCTTGAATCACCTTCGGCAGATTGTATTTTTCTGCCAATCGCAATCCTTCTGTAACGTGTCCAATAATAATTTTCGCACTTTCTAAATCAGAAATATTATCGTGTGGATTAACGCCAACTTGGTTTTCGGTGAAGAAAACAGGATTAACCATTTTGCCAATGTCGTGATAAAGTGCGCCCGTTCTTACCAAATGTCCTTTTGCATGAATCTTATTTGCTATCTCAACGCCCAGATTACCCACCGTCATAGAGTGTTGGAACGTACCAGGTGCCACCTCGCTCAGCGTTCTTAGCAGCTCGTTGTTGGTGTTAGAAAGCTCAAACATGGTTACTGTTGATATGAAACCAAACAATTTTTCGATAATCAGCATCAGTGGATAAGTAAACAAAAGGAAGATTCCATTTACAGCTAAATGGTAATACATTGAATGGTCGAGCTTTGAAAAGTCGTCATTTTGTATCAGTTGCAATGATAAATAAGCTGCTGCAGAACCTACTGTAACGAGTAGGGCAGTGAGGAAAATTTGGCTACGCTTTGACAATTCACGCAACGAATAGATAGCGATTAAGCCCGCAACCAATTGTACTATGATAAATTCGTATTGATATTTTACGGCAACAGCGCAGAGGAAAATCATTGTAACATGGGATACAAATGCCGTTCGGGAGTCCATAAATACACGAACAAATATTGGCGCCATGGCAAAAGGCACGATGTAGACACTGAAAATATTGTGCTTCATCATGACAGACGTTATGATTGAAAAAATAATCAGCATGGCATACAACAACGAAATGGCACGTGGCTTTTCGAAATAATCGTTGCGGAACAAGGTAAGATAAAGTGTAAAGAGTGAAAGGAGTATGAAAACATAAAGCGATTGCCCTATTAACATTGACGTTACTTGGTCTTTTGACTCGTTACGTTTCTCGGTTGCTTGTTCGAAAGAGTCGAGTACACGATAAGTTTTTGCATCGACAATGTCGCCACGGTCTATGATTCTCTGCCCTTCAAGCACCATTCCCGATGCCTGTGGAATAAGGCTGAGCATGTCGTTCATCTCGCTTTCGCTGCGAGCCTTGTCATATTGCAAATTGGCTTCGATATATTCGTTTAAGTTGCATTGCTGTATGATAGAACGTTTTGCACTCAATTGTGGTGTGGAAAAAAGGTTTTCGTATGCACCAAGCGTTGTGTAAATTTCTCCAACAGGCTTGCTGATAGCTTGTTTTCCCATTACAATATGAACAACGTTGTTACTATCTTTTTGTAAATCGGTGAAATAAGCCGTATTGGCAATGCCCATTTGATAAAGTTCGTGCAGCCTTTGTGCCACAAGGGTTACATACTCAGGTGGTAAACCTGGTATTCCATTTTTGTAATCCTTTAAAAATTGACCAATTTTCTGCTCTTCTATCTTTGGATTAACATTGAAATAAGGGCGAAAATTCTTCATAATAGAGTCGCGTTCATTCTTTAAAGTCTCTTCAGACTTAAAAATAGGAAAGTCGAATTTGGCTATTAACTGTCCATACATCCATGGTTTTCCTTCATCATAATGGAACATTTTACCTTGAGAACGAGGCAAAAGAGCAACAATAAGGGCTACTGTTAGCACCACTAAGACTATTCGTGAAACAAAACTTTGTAACAGTTTGTTGTTTTGATTATTGAATTTTATCATCTTCTTTTTATTTTTTTTCGACAATTGCCGTATGCTATTGAAAGCTTATTTCTCTTCTTTCAAACACCTATTATATATCAGCCATTATCCTTTCAATATGCGAAAATACAAAAAAAAAAGCGGTATAGTCGAAAAAAATAAGTAATTTTGCAACAAAATTTTAATTTAAGCAATGGCAGAAAGAAAAGTAAGAGTACGCTTTGCACCAAGTCCAACAGGTGCATTGCATATTGGTGGCGTACGAACAGCATTGTATAATTACCTCTTTGCGCGCCAAAATGGTGGCGAAATTGTGTTCCGTATTGAAGATACAGACTCAAATCGCTTCGTTCCAGGCGCAGAAGAATACATATTAGAGGCATTCCAATGGTTGGGAATTAAGTTCGACGAAGGTGTTTCCTTTGGTGGCGAATATGGTCCTTACCGTCAGAGCGAGCGTCGCGATATTTATAAGAAATACGTAAACCAACTTTTGGAGGCTGGTAAGGCATATATAGCCTTTGATACCCCAGAGGAATTGGAAGCTAAACGTAAAGAAATTGCTAATTTTCAATACGATGCGCACACTCGAATGCAGATGCGTAACGCTTTGACACTCCCTAAAGAAGAAGTAGAAAAGCTCATTAATGACGGCGAACAATATGTTGTTCGTTTTAAAATAGAACCAGGCGAGGAAGTTCATGTCGATGATATGATACGTGGAGATGTTTGCATTAAGACAGAAATCCTTGATGATAAAGTACTTTATAAGAGTGCTGACGAGTTGCCAACCTATCATTTGGCGAACATTGTAGACGACCATTTGATGTTGATTTCACACGTTATTCGTGGCGAAGAGTGGTTGCCAAGTGCGCCATTACATGTACTTCTTTATCGTGCTTTCGGTTGGGAAGACACCATGCCACGCTTTGCTCACCTTCCATTGTTACTCAAACCAGAAGGAAAGGGCAAGTTAAGCAAGCGTGATGGCGACCGTTTAGGTTTCCCAGTGTTCCCATTAGAGTGGCACGACCCTAAGACTAAAGAAGTTAGTTCGGGTTATCGTGAGAGCGGATACTTCCCTGAAGCAGTCGTAAACTTCTTGGCTTTGTTGGGCTGGAATCCTGGAACCGAGCAAGAAATGTTTACGCTTGATGAACTTGTTAAGGCTTTCGATATTACAAGATGTTCAAAAGCTGGTGCGAAATTCGATTATCAAAAGGGTATTTGGTTCAATCATGAGTACATTTTGAAGAAGAGTGATGAAGAAATAGCTGGTCTTTTTGCTCCTATTGTCGCTAATAATGGCGTAGATGCAACTATGGAACAGGTTACGAAAGTGGTTCATATGATGAAAGACCGTGTTAATTTCGTAAATGAATTATGGGACTTATGTTCCTTCTTCTTCATGGCTCCAACCGAATATGACGAGAAAACAGTGAAAAAACGTTGGAAAGAATATTCGGCAGAGCAGATGTCTGAACTCTCACAAGTGTTGGCTGATATTGATGATTTTACCGTTGAAGGACAAGAATCTATCGTCATGAAGTGGGTGGAAGACAAGGGATATAAACTCGGCGATGTAATGAATGCCTTCCGTTTGGCACTTGTTGGCATTGGCAAAGGTCCTGGAATGTTCGATATAACCGAATTTTTAGGCAAAGAAGAAACCTTGCGCCGTTTGCAAAAAGCCATTGAAATATTAAAATAAATAGGCTGAAAAGAAATCCAAAAGAATAGGAAGTGATGTTGTATAATATCGGAATGTATGCGGTTCAAGCAGGTGTTGCCCTTTATAGCTTGTTCAACGAGAAAGTTAGAACCATGCGTAAAGGCGAAAAAGCAGCCTTCGATGTGCTGAAAAAGAAGGTAGACCCGCAGGCAAAATATATCTGGTTTCACGCCGCTTCCTTAGGAGAATTTGAGCAAGGTCGCCCTTTAATCGAGAAAATTAAGCAGGACTATCCCCAATATAAGATACTCTTGACTTTCTTTTCACCCTCAGGCTATGAAGTTAGAAAGAATTACGAAGGCGCAGATATTATCACTTATCTGCCCATTGACACCGTTTCCAATGCACAAAAGTTCTTGCGCATCGTTCGTCCCGTAATGGCTTTCTTCATAAAATACGAGTTTTGGTACAATTATTTGCACATTCTGCGCCATCGCAACATACCTTGTTATAGCGTTTCGAGTATCTTCCGTCCCGACCAAATCTTCTTTAAATGGTATGGACGAAACTATGCTCACGTACTAAAATGCTTCTCTCGCTTCTATGTTCAGAACGTTGAAAGCAAAAAACTCTTGGAAACAATTGGTATTAGCAATGCTCTTGTGGTGGGCGACACACGTTTCGACCGTGTTTTGCAGATAAAAGAAGCCAGCAAGCATTTGCCTTTGGTGGAAAAATTTATAGGTAATGGTCGTGAAAATAGTACGGAAAGCGAACAACAAACACGCCGTCCCGTCTTTGTAGCAGGCTCTTCTTGGCAACCTGATGAAGAGATTTTTCTCCAATATTTCAATGAAAATAAGGAGTGGAAACTCATCATTGCCCCCCATGTAATTGCTGAAAGCCATTTACAACAAATCGAGCAACTCATTAAAAACAAGCGCATTGTGCGTTATACAAAGGCAAATGAAGCCGATGTAGCTACTGCCGATGTGCTAATAATCGATTGTTTTGGTTTGCTTTCGTCTATTTATCATTACGGAGATGTGGCATACGTGGGTGGCGGCTTTGGGGTTGGCATTCATAATGTATTAGAAGCAGCCGTTTGGGGCATGCCTGTTCTCTTTGGACCTAACAACAAACATTTCGCAGAAGCGCAAGGATTGTTGGCTGAAGGGGGTGGTTTTGAAATTCAAGACGCTGCTACTTTTGCTGAAAAAATGCAACAACTCACTTCTGATACAACCCATTTAAAGGCGAGTGGAGAGGCTGCTTACAATTTTGTGGAAAGTCTTTCTGGTGCAACCGATAAAGTTTTATCAACCATAGAATTATGAAATATCAAATAACATGCGATAATTGTGGCACTCAATTTATTGTTGAGGCTGGTGAAGGTCAAGTTGTTGAATGCCAATGCCCACATTGTAAGGGTATAATGGAAATAACTTTGCCTATTGTTTCGGGAACTATTCCTAATCAAACACCTGAAACCAATGCTTCGTATGCTCCTAATTATGAGAACGAAAATGCCCAAGCCAAAGCGAACAAAACTGTTTTGTACGCCGTTATTGTTGGTCTTTTGTTGGTAGTACTTTCTGCTGCTGCCTATTTCGCATGGCTTCGGCCTGCTAATGATACTCCTGAACCACAGACAACCCCGATGGATACCATTCCTTATCAGGTAGAACAGGAACCTGTAGTAGAGGAACCCATCGACACAGCGGTAGTTCCTGAAATTAAAGTGGAAGCTCCTAAAGACACAGTGAAGCACAAACACCACGAAGAAAAGCAGGAAGTCGACTCTACTGCGGTAGGTGAATAAACGAAAAGTCGGCAAAACATTATTATATAAAGTAAAAAAAAGTGGGCGCAAAGATGGCGCACACTTAAAAAAAAGAATAAGAATCATTATGGGAAAAGTAATCTTAACAGGCGACCGCCCAACGGGTAAGCTTCATTTAGGTCACTATGTTGGCTCTTTGCGCCGCCGTGTTGAACTCCAAAATATGGGCGATTTCGACAAAATGTTTGTATTCATGGCAGACGTACAAGCATTGACCGATAACGCTGAAAATCCTGAAAAGATACGCCAAAACATTATTGAGGTGGCTTTAGACTACCTCGCTGCGGGTTTAGACCCACAGAAATGCACCCTCTTTATACAAAGTCAGATTTCTGAAATAGCTGAACTCACCACCTTTTTCATGAATCTTGTTAGTGTAAGTCGTGTGCAACGCAATCCAACTGTTAAGACTGAAATCAAGATGCGCAATTTTGAAGCCAATATTCCAATGGGTTTCTTTGCTTATCCTGTATCGCAAGCAGCTGACATTGCAGCATTTAAAGCTACCACAGTGCCAGCTGGCGAAGACCAAGAACCTATGTTGGAAGTGGCACGCGAGATAGTTCGCCGTTTCAATACCATCTATGCTCCTGTGTTGGTTGAGCCAAATATCATGTTGCCAGAGAATGTTACTGCACGCCGTTTGCCAGGAACTGACGGCAAAGAGAAGATGAGTAAGAGCCTCGGCAACTGCATTTATTTGTCAGACGATGCCGATACGGTTTGGTCAAAGGTGAAAGGAATGTACACCGACCCTACTCACTTGAATGTTTCCGACCCTGGTCATGTTGAAGGGAATGCCGTGTTTACTTATCTTGATGCATTCTCTACTGACCAAGATTTTGCTGATTTTTGGCCTGAATTTGCCAACCTTGACGAATTGAAGGGAGCTTATACGGCAGGCGGAATTGGCGATATGAAATGTAAAAAGCTATTGAACAACGTTTTAAATCGTATGTTAGAGCCTATGCGCGCTCGTCGTCATGAGTTCGAACAAGATATTCCTGAAATTTATCAAATCTTGAAGCGTGGTTCAGATGTGGCACGCGAAACCGCAGCACAAACGTTGTCGGAGGTGAAAGCAGCAATGCAAATCAACTATTTCGAAGATGCGGAGTTAATTCGAAGTCAAGCAGAGCGTTATAAGAAATGATAATAAGGTTAATTGGTTAATAGTGAATCCATTTTGTAGTGATACAAGGTGGATTTTTTTATGCTTTCTTATCGCTTATCGTCTTGCTGTAACGTGAATGCAATGTTGGTTGCGCTCGAAAATAGCCCAACAGTCGCCTGCTTCTCGCAATTCGTAAATGGTTTCGCCCAACAAATTGCACATAACATCGTTACTTATGGGCTTTCCACTCATTGATATTCTGTTGAAACGTGTGTAACTTAAATCGAATGAGGTGCCATACATGTGCGACGAATTTCTACTTGCAGCACCATTTACTTGTCGTAATTTTCCTACATCTTCACGCGTTCTAAGCAATGAAGTAACGATAATGCGATGTTCCCGATAACCTCCTTTTTTGAGTTTGTGTTGAAAACGTTGAGCAATATCTTTCAATAAACTTTTCGCACCCTTCGTTAAATAGGGTGAAGAGTGGGTTAGTGGGTCAATGATATAGTATTTTGTGTTCCAAATTTTCTTTAGTCTGCGGTGATTTCGGCGTAATTTTTTGCGTGTTTCAATAGGGGTAATGCCATATTTTTTAGCAGCATAAAGTTGCTCACCATGCAAGTCTTTAAATTGGAAACGCCTGTCCATAGCTACATTCTCCTTGCGAAATGTTTCGCCCTCAAAGTTGAATTTGCTACTGACGCATGCCGCAATGACCATAACACAGACCATTGCGACACTTATTTTAAGTGTCTGCCACCGCTTGTTTTTTAGTTTTCCTTTTTCTTTTTGGGGCATGTTTATCTTGTTTCAATGATAATATCTGCCACATCTTTAGGCTCGTTGAACAACATACCTTCCTCCAATTCCTCGTCAGAGAGTTCGTTCAACCAACTTTTCGCTATGTCTTCTTCAATCATTGGTTCGCCTTTTGCATTCTTGCGCATCAAAAGGTCGTCCAAAATGAGTTGTCTATATTCTGAAATATCCATATTTATAGGTTTTTATACTTGCTTTTTTTGATGTTCATAATTTATACAAAGATAGTATTTTTCGTTTAATTCCACTTCATTTTGTATCTTTGTAACCAATAATTTTAGTTTTTTTGCATTATGCAATACAGTCAAAAGTACGAATCGCCTTTAGGTTTGATGACCATGATAAGCAATGGCGAAGCATTAATAGGATTGGGATTTGAAGGAAAAGAATACCTCTTTTCGTCATTAAACCAACCCACGGACGTGGCAGCATTGCCCATTTTCGATGCTACACGCCATTGGTTGGATATGTATTTTAAGGGAGAAATTCCCGATTTCACACCGAAAATAAAATTCTTTGGTAGCGACTTTCGCCAGCAAGTGTGGAACGATTTACTCCTTATGCCCTATGGCACGACTACAACCTACGGACAATTAGCCCAACAAGCTGCCGCACGCATGAAAAAAGCAAAGATGTCTGCGCAAGCAATCGGTGGAGCAGTGGGGCATAATCCCATTTCTATCATTGTTCCTTGCCACCGTGTTGTCGGTACAAATGGCAAGCTAACAGGCTATGCGAGTGGCTTGTGGCGAAAAGAAAAATTATTGAATTTGGAGGCGAAAAGTCTGAAATTACCTTTTTAGCTGTTTCGTATCCGATGATGAACGATAGCTTTGAATTGCAAAACCGCCTATTTTGAGTTGCAAAATAGGCGGTTTTGCGTTTCAAAATAGGCTGTTTTGATTTTGTGTGCCAACAAAAAAGGTTCCAATCCATGGTCAGAACCTTTTTAAAGTATCTTTATTTGTTTACTTTTTCATCATCTCACGCACGGCTCTTTCCAATTGTCGGTCATATCCATTAACGTAATCTTCAGGTGTATTGTAAACTTCAATGTCAGGATTGAGCTGCATATTTTCGGCAAACTTACCATTCATATCTTGACAACCTACTTGTGGAATACCAAATACCATGCCATTGATGAGTTTTTCCCACCAAACGGCAGTCATTGTACCAGCGATTGGCGCACCGATAAGTTTACCAATGCCAAGATATTTATAGATTTGTGGGAAGCCCATACCATTGCTGTAATCGTCTTCGCAAATCATTACGCATGAAGGTTTGTTCCATTTGTTGAATGGGTCGTTACCAATATGCTTGCCGTGAGGTATGAATTTTTGGTATTGTTTGCCACTGAGGAGGGTGCAAAGGTCATCGTGTAACCAACCACCACCGTTGTGACGCTCATCAACAATAACCGCATCTTTTACACGATTTTCGGCACTTAGCAAGTCGCTATATACGGTACGGAAACTCTCGCTGTTCATTTCTTTCACGTGAACGTAAGCAATGCGACCACCAGAAATGCTATCTACGAAAGCACGATTGCGGTCTACCCAACGCTTGTAAAGCAATTCGTTCTGCCAACCTTTGCTAATTGCTTTGATAGTAACATCGAAACGTTGCTTCTTTTCAGGGTTATAAACCGATACACGAATGCGCTTTCCTGCCTTTCCGTCCAGCATATAGTTGTAGTCTTTGCCTTTAAGAATAGGCTGACCATCAATCTTTTCGATGATGCAACCCTTGGTTACACCATTCTTACTAACGGCAAATGGCCCACGTTTGATAACTTCTTCAATCTTCAAACCATCGCCATCGTAGGTGTTATCGAAGAATAAACCTAACGCAGCGGTATACATAGTTGGACCATCGTCATAAAAGCGTGCGCCTGTGTGCGATGCGTTCAATTCGCCTAAGAGTTCGCAAAGCATGTCACGGAAGTCATATCCATTATTAATATAAGGTAAGAAACGCTCGTAAATCTTGCGATAACCTTCCCAATCTACGCCATGAATATCCTCAACATAGAATTTATCTTTCACTTGTTGCCAAATGTGGTTGAAGATATAAGCACGCTCTTCGTAAGGCTTATAGTTGAAAGTGGCTTCAAAACTAATGTTGCTTGAACTGTTTTTGTTCAAGTCTACTTTCTTAATACCACGATTAACGCAGAGGTAAAGATTCTTGAAATCCTTGTCAGCTTCTAAGGAACCACCGCCAACTTCTTTCATTACGATTTCAGTTTTATGCTCTTTCAAATCGTGTTTCCAAAGGTCGTAACCACCTTCGAAAGCTGCTTGATAGTACAATGTATCACCACCAGGGCTCAAAACCGCATCGCCTAATTGAGAAGAATTGACAGTAAGGCGTACAACACGGTCGCGACAATTGTCTAAATCGAACTCTAAAGGTTTTACATCTTTCTTCTTTTTCTCATCGGCTTTCTTGTCTTTGTTGTCTTTTTTCTTGCCTTTACCGCCCTTTTTATCTTTCTTTTCCGACTTATCTTTAGCGTCTTTGTCGTCCTTTTTCTTCTCTTTTTCAGCCTCGTCAGCCAACTCTCTTTCCTCTTTCGACATGCGGAAACGGTCGTAAGCATCAAGGTCGAAGAACATTAAGTAAGCATCAGACTCTGCTCCCCAACTGCCATGACTGCGATAACCTGCACGATCGCTGAAGAAGAGCATTGCTTTTCCGCCTAAAGCCCACTTGGCACCCGTATCATTATAGCCACTTTGGGTCAAATTAACAGGCTTTTTCTTACCCGTAATATCAATGAGTGAGATGTCAGGATTGTTCCAACCAGCGTTGCCCATATAGGGTGCTAAGAGCCAACGACTATCGGGACTCCATGAAAACCAGATATCGCCGTCGCTGTATGAGTACACGTCATTGCCGTCAGTTGCCGCAGTTACTGCTTTACTCTTGAGGTCTATGACTTTCAACGCAGCACGATTTTCAAAGAAAGCCACCTTCTTTCCATCTGGGCTATATTGTGGCATTTGCGATGTTTGGTCAGTATTGGTGAGGCGTTCCTCTACTAAATCGGTTGAATAAGTGAAATTCTTTTCCGCCTTATTCTTAATCTTTGTTTCGTAAATCTGCCAAATACCATTGCGTTCAGAGCTGTAAACAATGCCACGACCGTCAGGTGCAAAGTCAATATTGCGTTCTTGTTCAGCTGTATTGGTTACTTGTTTGGTCGTCTTGTAGTCCAAAGAAGTAACGTAAACATCACCATGTAGCACGAATGCTATTTCCTTTCCTTTAGGCGAAAGCTTAATTTCGGTTGCGCCAGAGGAACGTACTTGACGTTCTAACTTCTTGTCTATTTGGTCGGTAACAATGCTAATATTTACCTTTTGAGGTTCTTTTCCTTCGTTCAAAGTGTATATTTCGCCGTCGTAACCATAGCAAAGCGTACCATTATTGGCTGCTGTAAGGAAGCGCACAGGGTTCTTTTTGTGGAACGTAAGTTGCTTCTTTCCGCTACCGTCAAGGTTGCGTTTGTAAACATTAAAGGTACCATCTTCCTCGCTAAGGTAGTAATATGAGGTTCCATTTGAAGCCCAAACAGGTGTGCGGTCCTCTCCATTGAAATCGGTAAGTTTGGTATATTTTCCGTCGCTGTACAACCAAATGTCGCGTGTTACAGGCGAACGGTGGTGTTTACGGAAATTGTCTTCATAACCTTTTGAGTCATGATAGAGCATTTCGCCTTTGCTATTGATGCTTACATCGCACATGGTTGTTGGCGAAACAAGGCGTGGACGACTTCCGTCGGTAGTAACTTCGTAAGTTTGTGGGAATATACCCGAAGCAAAATAAATAGATTTTGCAGTAGGCATTACCTCCGTTGTGAACAAAATATGGTTGTTGTCTTTGAACGCCATAGGGGTTTCGCTACCACTATTGGTAGTCAATCGCTTTGGTGTACCACCGTCTTTGCTCATAAGATAAATATCCAAACTACCTTCACGGCTTGACGAAAAGGCAATGTTTTGTCCGTCTGGACTCCATACAGGATACGCATCGTAAGCAGGATTGGTGGTAAGTTGTCGGGCAATACCACCATTTACAGGCACTGAAAAAATATCGCCTTTGTACGAAAATGCAATCGTTTTGCCGTCAGGAGAGATAGCACTGTAACGCAACCATAAAGGTGTGTTGTCGGCAAAGGCTGAAACTGATAGGCCAAGAATAGCCGCCGTTAGGATTGATTTCTTCATGTAAATTTTTAATTGTTTTTATTTTATAATATTACTCAGATTTTATTGTTGCTGTATTGGCTTTAAGCCATGCTTGTTCCTCGCTGTTTAAGTAAGGCGACAAGGTTTCGTAAACGCGTGTATGATACTGATTGAACCATTCGATTTCTTCTTTTGTGAGCATAGAAAAGTCAATTGGAGTAGTGTCGATGGGCGCAAGCGTAAGCGGTTCGAACTGCAAAAATTCTCCAAATTCGGTTGTCTTGTAAGGCTTTATGTATTCGGTATTCTCAATGCGCACACCAAATTTTCCTGCAAGATAGATACCAGGCTCGTTGGTTACGGTCATGCCTGCACGCAAAGGAGCAGGTCTCCACTCCATACGGATTTGGTGTGGTCCTTCGTGAACGTTCAAATAGCTGCCTACACCATGTCCCGTTCCGTGCATAAAGTTATATCCTTCGCGCCACATTGCTTGTCGTGCAAAGGCATCAACCTGTGAACCGCATGCTCCATTAGGGAATTTGCAAAGGTCAAGTTGTATGTGTCCTTTCAACACAAGGGTATAAATGCGGCGTTGTTCCTCAGTAATCTCGCCCAAAGCAATGGTGCGTGTAATGTCGGTTGTGCCGTCTTGGTATTGCGCACCGCTATCAATGAGTACCAAGCCACGAGGTTCTACGGGAATATCGGTTTCTGTTGTAGCTTCGTAATGAACGATTGCGCCGTGTGCTTCATAACCTACGATGGTGTCAAACGATATGCCTTTGAACAAATCTTGTTCGGCACGCAGTGCTGTAAGCTTTTGTTCTAATGAAATTTCGGTTTGTCCTCCCGCTTCAACTGCTGGCTTTAACCATTTCAAAAACTTCACTATTGCCACACCATCACGTATCATAGCACGTTTGAAACCTTCTATTTCAGCTTCATTTTTAACGGCTTTCATCATCGGAATAGGTGATGATGCTTCCACAGAACGCTCTTCTTCCACTGCATTAAATACATTGTAGTTGAGTTGATTTTCGTCTAAAAGCAGACTTTCACCGCTGTAATGTTCCAATGCAACAAGTACATCGTTGTAATCAGCTACTTCAATTTGCTCCTTATTTAAATAGGTTTTTACCTCGTCAGTAAGCTTATCGGCATCAATAAAGAGGCGTGTACGAGTTGCTTCAATCAGTAAAAAAGCTACAAAAACAGGGTTGCAATGTACATCGCTGCCACGCAAATTCAACGTCCAAGCGATTTCATCGAGTGCCGAAACAATAATTCCGTCGGCTTGCTGTGCTGCCAATGCCTTGCGAATGCGTTCCAATTTTGAAGCAACGGTTTCGCCTGCAAACTCTAAAGGTTGTATTTCAACTTTATTTTTAGGAATTTCTGGGCGGTCATTCCAAATATTTTTGAGTGGGTCGAAGTCTGTTCTGATGAAGAAATCTCCGCAATCGCTCAAGTCCCAGACAAGGTCTGAGATAAAAGCATTCGAACAAACTGAGCCGTCAATGCCTATATTTACATTGTCGCAACCTTTAAATTCGCTTGCTAACCATTCTGAAATAGAAGGAGTACCCTCTATGCGCTCTTTCATCAGCACATAGTCGGTTCCCTTTAATTGCTCTTCGGCAGCAATAAAATAGCGTGAATCAGTCCAAAGAGCAGCACTTTTCAGCGTTACCACCGCCGTTCCTGCCGAGCCATCGAAGCCTGAAATCCACTCACGACCTTTCCAATGGTCAGGTATATATTCGCCTTGATGTGGGTCGGTACTTGGAAAAATGAAAGCAGAAAGGTCTTGCGCTTTCATTATTTCGCGTAATTTGTTTAATCGTTCTTGTATTTTGTTCTCCATACTATGTCTTGTTTTTGATTTTTATGATAGGTATTTAGGCAAAAACTCTGCGCTACAAAGGTAAATAATTTTGGAGAAATATCATAATAATACTTTATTAAACCGTTTTTTTTATCCTTTAAAACTCTTATATTTAACCTTTTATGCAAAAATATTGCCAACGAGTGCAATACAAACTTGTTTGAATATTGCCGAGTGCAGCTATATTTTATGCAAAAAAATAATAGCCTTATTATCATTTTAGAACAATATGTTTTATCTTTGCATAGAATATTGTGTGCGCAGCAAATAGGAAGGAATTTTTCTTTTTATTTGTTGGAAACATCTACATTTGCGAACTAATTAATCTGAATAAAAGATGAAAAAGAATTTTCTAATCGACAATAAAGTATTTTTTATTTCTCTATTTGTCAAATTTTTGCTGTTTGATTTGCTTTGGGCATTGCAAACTACATTTACCTTATTCTCTATTCCAGACCTTTATATCAATACAATTGCGTTTGCTTTCCTCTTTTCTTTACCAATAGTTCTGACGAAAAATAAGAAAATACATGTTGCTTTGATGCTTTTGTTGGATTGTATTTTAATTGCCAACCTCATGTATAATCGCACTTACAATACGATAATTCCATTTGATTCTTACTTTAGAATTGGCAATTTGAAGGACTTTTCAGAGAGTGTTATCGACCAAATGCGTTGGTATGATGTTGTTTTACCGCTCGAAACTCTCTTTTTTTCAATATTATTATGGAAAAAGAAAAACAAATTTGACCATAGTTTGCGACAATATGCTTATGCAACAGGCTTGGCATTTGCATTGTCTGCAATCATTATTCTATGTCGAGGTGGCTTTGAAAAAGCAATAGAAAAACTTCAAACTCCTAACTCTTATACTTGTGTTGGTCCTGTTTATACCGTTTTTGGGTGCATACTTTACGACATAATACATGAAAATGAGGCATACACGGACGAGAAAAAGCAAATGGTTGAGGCTTGGTTTAAGGCGCAACCTCAATACAAACCATTGGGTAAAACCATTGCCGAACGACGTAATTTAATCATTATCTACTGTGAATCTTTGGAAAGTTGGTGTATCGAAAAGAGTATTGAAGGAAAAGAAATCACCCCAAATTTGAACCAATTGCTAAGAGAAAAGAATACAATTTATGCTCCCTACGTTTTAACTCAGGTAAGGGGAGGACGTTCTATTGACGCCCAATTAATGTTAGATGCGGGATTATTGCCGATTCAGAACGGAAGTTATGCGTTTAAATACCCTACCAATCATTTTAAAACCCTTATTAAAGCCATGAAAGAACAAAGGCCAACGAAAGCCTATTTGCTCACCGTGGACAAACCTATCATATGGAATCAAAAGATAATAGGACAGCAATTTGGCTTTGATAAGATGTATTTTAAAAAAGATTGGAAGCCAACCGAAACTATGGGACCACAGAAAAATTTGGCTGATGGTGCCTTTGTCGAACAAGTAATAGAGAAGATGAAGCATGGCGAAATATGGAAAAATGGAGAAAATGCAGTCATTCAGATGGTTACTTATTCGGGGCATTCACCTTTTAAACTCCCTGAAACGATGCAGAAGATGAAACTAAAAGAAACTTATCCGAACAAAATGGGCGATTATATGCTTACTGCAAATTATACAGACGATGCGTTAGGAAAGTTCATAACCTATTTAAAAACAAGAAAAGATTTTGATAAAACAATGATAGTTATCGTTGGCGACCACGAAGGATTGGCTGCTGACAGACAAGAAATTTGTAGTTCTCCGAAAGCTAAAAATATCGTTTCAAATCACGAATATACCCCTTTCATTGTCATCAATGCACCTATGAGCCTACGATACGAAAAAGTAATGGGGCAAATCGACCAATATCCAACATTATTACAACTTTTAAAACTCGATAATTATCCATGGAAAGGTTTGGGACAGAGTATTTTAGACACAACAAAACGCCCTGTTGCTGTTGGCTCAAAACTGAATGTTGAAAAGTCAGATAAAACGATTTCTGAACCTCAAATACAGCATGCAATACAAGCATTTGATATTTCAAATACAATTTTGAAATATGATTTGTTAAAATGAATGTCCTCTTTCGCGAGATATTGTTGATTTAAACAATTTACCTGCTGGTATTTATATTGTTAAGGCTGGTAAT
>NZ_BAIS01000022.1 GCF_000613345.1 Prevotella disiens JCM 6334 = ATCC 29426
CGAAATTTGTACATGCTCGTGGCGAGAAATAGAACCTTTCGAGCAATGATACTTTGTAGGGGCGTGATTTATCACGTTCCTAACACACTAAAATTTGCGGAGAGGAACGTGATAAATCACGCCCCTACAAAGAATCATAACTTGCCAGAAAGCAGCTATTTTGCACTCTAAAAGAGAACGATTTCGTTAAGCCACACGAAGCATACAAATAAGCAAAGCGAAATTTGTACATGCTCGTGGCGAGAAATAGAACCTTTCGAGCAATGATACTTTGTAGGGGCGTGATTTATCACGTTCCTAACACACTAAAATTTGCGGAGAGGAACGTGAAGGAAGAACAAAAACGACAACAAGAATTGGTTCCTAACACACTAAAATTTGCGGAGAGGAACGTGATAAATCACGCCCCTACAAAGTATCATAACTTGCCAGAAAGCAGCTATTTTGCACTTTAAAAAAGAACCTGCTACACAAAAATAGCAACTCACAAACGACAAAGATTAGGACACAATGAACCCCAAAAACCACCAGTTGGCATTGCATCTCCCCATCAAAAAAAATAAAACAGGCGGTTTTGCAGCGAAAAACAGGCTATATTGCGCACGAAAACAGCCTGTTTTGAATTGAGAATAAATCGATAGACAAACAAAAGGAATAAAATAAAGTAAAAAAATAAACAAATAGGATACAAAAATGAACATGAACCTGAAACCATACAACGCTCATTACAAGGCACTTATACAACTTGGAACACCCATTATTATCGGACAAATCGGTACCATCGTCTTAGGACTGGCCGACACGCTGATGATTGGACAACACAGCACAACGGAACTTGCGGCGGCAGCATTCGTCAATAATATGTTTGTGTTGGTCTTAGTTTTTGGAATGGGCTTTTCCTACGGACTAACCCCACTGGTTGGGTCGCTTTTTGGACGAGAAGAAAATAGCAAAATAGGTGGAATGCTGAAAAATGCCCTCGTGGCTAACACGCTTTTAGCTGCCCTTTTAGTAGGGATTATGACCCTACTCTACCTCAATCTTGGCAACCTTGGACAGCCCGAAGAACTTTTGCCGCTCATGCGCCCCTACTTTATTGTCAATCTTATTTCCTTGCCTTTTGTGTCGTGGTTCAATACTTTCAAGCAATTATCCGACGGAATCACCAACACAAAAACCCCAATGTGGATTATGATAGGCGGAAACTTGATGAATATTGTGGGTAATTATGCACTAATTTACGGCAAATTTGGTATGCCCGAATTAGGACTTTATGGTGCTGGACTCTCCACCATGTTTTCAAGAATCATGATGGCTATCGTCTTTGCTGCCATCTTCTTCCTATCAAAACACTACAAAGTTTATCGAAAAGGATTCTTCGCAGAACCCGTAAACCGCCAAGACCTCACGCTATTGGTGCGCATTGGATTCCCACTTTCGTTACAAATGGGCATGGAAACTGCCGCCTTCAGCCTCAGCTCTGTCATGGTGGGGTGGATTGGAACCAAGGCTTTGGCAGCTCATCAAGTCATGCTTTCCATTTCACAACTATTCTACATGGTCTATTATGGTATGGGGGCAGCCCTCGCCGTGCGTGTCAGCTACTTCTTAGGACAGAAAGATTACAAAGCTGTGCGGCTCTCTTCAACGGCTGGTTTCCACCTTATTCTCTTGATTGCCTTTATCGTAGCCGTGCCTGTCTTCATCTATCGCAACAGCATTGGAGCCGTTTTCACCGACAACGAAGCCGTTTGGAAAATGGTTTCGCAACTCATTTGGCCGCTAATGATCTACCAAATTGGCGACGGATTGCAATGTGCTTACGGCAATGCCATGCGTGGTTTGTCGTATGTAAAACCCTTAGTACCAACCGCTTTCATAGCTTACTTCATGATAAGTCTGCCAATTGGCTATGTATTGGGTATTCATTTCCACTGGGGAGTAACAGGAATTTGGTGGGCATTCCCATTCGGTTTGACCATCGCAGGTCTGCTTTATCGGTATTATTTCAATAAAAAACTCAAGGAAATAGCGTAAATTTTGCGCACAAAGTAAATGTAAAAGCCTAAAACAAACGCTTTCGTTACTATTTTTCCACCCTATTGTTGTTTACAATAGGGTGGAAAAACAATTTTTTCACCTTTATTTATTGCTAACAAAAGCCTAAAAAATCTCTATTTTATTCGGTTATCTGCATGCAATAAGGCAAAGGCTGCTGCAATTCCATAAAAGTTAGCGTAGGCTGCTCGTCCTTTGTACAAATAATCGTACCTTCCGAAGTCTTTAAAGCCTTGCCCATATCATAGCCAAGTCGCTTTGCTTGCGCCTTCAAACCTTCGAAAGCACTGCGATTGAAGACGTAAAGATAAACCGTACGACTATCTACTGCCAACATGAACAAACTCGAATTACCTTTGCCAAGTGCTGTTGGCAAAAAATCTTTCGATAAATCCATGTTCCGAACCCAATTATAATCTTTTCCAAACTGGTCAGAAGAAACACCTTTATAAGTATATCCTTGCTTTTCCAATACTTTTTTACCTGCTGCAAGGGTCTTATTCTTAAAAACTTGAATAGCATCTTTCACAGAAATTACATCGGTTTGCGCCTCCATGCTCACTGAAACAATGAGGGCGGCAATCAAGAATAATAGTCTTTTCATTGTAAATAAGCTTTGATTTATGCTACAAAGATAAAAAAAATATAGAGAAATTAAAAACGAAATTGAAAGATTATGCCAAAACACATCTCTCTAAGCGCAAAAGATACACAGATGTAGGGGCGGAATTTATTCCGTTCCTAATAAACAAAACCATACGCAGGTTGTAGGGGCGGAATTTATTCCGTTCCTAATAAATAAGCCATACGCAATATGTAAGGGCGGAATTTATTCCGTTCCTAATAAACAAAACCATACGCAGGTTGTTAGGAACGTGATAAATCACGCCCCTACGGAAAATAAAATTTTCTTTGCACTCGGCAATATGTAGGGGCGGAATTTATTCCGTTCCTAATAAGCAAAACATACGCAGGTTGTTAGGAACGTGATACGAGTTGTTGAGCTTGCGAAAAAATCACGCCCCTACAAAGGGAAAATAAAATGGTTCTTCCGAAATTTGGAGTGATGAACCATATTTATTATTATTTCATTTAGATTTTTAGAATATTTATAAATGGTTTTAAATAAACTATACACCTTATTTTCAATGATTTATAAAAATTATATGTATCGTATATGTTTAGATTTTTACTTGTTACTACTTTTTTTACGAATTTATTGTATATCTTTGCAACGGATTTAACATAGAAAAGCCCGTCGGGGCATATAATTTTAGATAGCAATTCACGAGAGTGAAGATTGATTCAGGAAGGACTAAACTTAATAAAACAGACCTGCAAGTTATTCAATTTACAGAATATCAAATTCTCAATCAACAGACAACTAAACTCGAATGCGTCACAGACAATAACTGTCTGATGATGCATTTTTCTTATTTCTATTTTGCAAAATCAAATACTTTCTGTAAGTTTGTTCTCTGAATCCGAGAAAATATTAAAGAGTATTGCTGTAGAGAAACATTGGACACATGGTTGCAATTGACCTATTTTTTCGTGAACTTATCGTAACAAAAAAACCATAAATCGTCACGACTTATGGTTTTTGCTGTTTAGAGGAATTAAAGAATGTATTATTTCACAACAATACTCTTACTAAAAATTCGATTGCTAAGAAGCAACCATTATACGAAAATATATTATTATCCTTATTCTTCTGTATTTTGAAAAGTAACAGAGAAAATCTTTTGCATAAAGATTAGGTTTTGCACAAAAATGATGCTATTATGACACCTCGCTTCTGCTATTGCAAACTCCTACTCTCATGCAAGAAACCTTAATCATAGCATTTAATTTACCAATTATTCCAATCCTCACGTCAGAAAATGGCTATCATCTTTATTTGTATTGGAACCTATTTTTTATTAGTTTCGGATTTTTCTTCTTTTTCAAAGTGCGATTTCTCGCCACGAGCATGTGCAAATTTCGTTTCACTTATTGGATAAGATATAGCTACACTCGACAAATTGAAAGTAAAAATTGTGCTACAAAGGTAGGAATATTTATTTGAACGAAGAAAGGTTTTTCGTTTTTTTTCAAAAAAAGCCCATTCTCAGTTTTGGGAATGGGCTTTTGGGGAGTTTTTTGGACGGGTCGGACGGGTCGAACAAGCCTGACTCGTCCCCCAAAAGGGGGAAACTTTTAGTAAGCGCGTGCTATGATGACACGGTGTTTTGCTGGCTTTCCGCTTACCATGTCTACGCCTTCTGTTTGTTCGAACATGAATGGCACGCATCGTATGGTAGCTTGGGTTTCTTCTTTGATGCGCTCTTCGGTTTCGCTTGTTCCGTCCCAATGGCAAAGGAAGAAACCTCCGTCTTTTATTTTCTGCTTAAACTCTTCGTAGTTGTCGCATTCGTGTATGTTTTGGTTGCGGAAGTCGAGTGCTTTTTTGAAGATATTTTCTTGGATTTCTTCTAAAAGTTTTTCAATTCTTTCTACTATTCCATCGAACGATACGTTTTCTTTTTCCAATGTGTCGCGGCGCATAATTTCGATGGTATTGTTTTCCAAATCGCGTCCGCCCATTGCTAAGCGCACTGGCACACCTTTGAGTTCGTATTCAGCGAATTTGAATCCTGGACGCTTGTTGTCGGCGTTGTCAAATTTCACGCTAATACCTTTGGCACGCAACTCGTTGATAACTGGTTGGAGTTTCTCAGTGATGGCTGCCAATTGTTCTGCGCCTTTGAAAATAGGCACGATGACTACCTGAATAGATGCAATCTTTGGTGGCAACACAAGTCCGTTGTCGTCAGAGTGGGTCATGATGAGCGCACCAACGAGTCGTGTACTTACGCCCCATGATGTTGCCCAAACGTATTCTGGTTTGTTTTCTTTATTAAGAAAGGTAACGTCGAACGATTTTGCGAAGTTTTGTCCGAGGAAGTGCGATGTTCCGCTTTGCAATGCTTTGCCGTCTTGCATCATGGCTTCGATGGTATAAGTATCCAATGCGCCTGCAAATCGTTCGTTTTCGCTCTTAACACCTTGTACAACAGGGATAGCGAGCCATTGTTCGGCAAAGTCGGCATAAACTTTGAGCATAGTCTTTGCTTCGTCTACGGCTTCTTCGCGTGTTGCGTGTGCGGTGTGTCCTTCTTGCCAAAGGAATTCTGATGTGCGGAGGAATGGGCGTGTACGCATCTCCCAGCGCATTACGTTACACCATTGGTTGCACATCAATGGAAGGTCGCGGTAAGATTGTATCCAATTCTTGTAAGTGTTCCAAATGATTGTTTCGCTTGTTGGGCGTATGATGAGTTCTTCCTCAAGTTTTGCACTTGGGTCTACCTCTACTGCGTTACCTTCTTCGTTAGAACGTAGGCGGTAGTGGGTTACAACGGCACATTCTTTGGCAAATCCTTTTACGTGTTCTGCCTCGCGAGAGAGGAATGATTTGGGTATGAGGAGTGGGAAATAAGCGTTTTGCGCACCTGTTTCTTTAAACATTTTGTCTAATTGTGCTTGCATTTTCTCCCATATTGCATATCCGTATGGTTTAATGACCATACAACCTCTTACGGGTGATTGCTCGGCAAGGTCGGCTTTGATGACCAAGTCGTTGTACCACTGCGAGTAGTTTTCGGCTCTTTTTGTAAGCTCTTTGAGTTCTTTTGCCATAGTTATGTTTTGTTTCTTCTTTTTAAGTTTTATAGGAAAAACCCCTTTGGTTTTAGGAAAATTCCCTTTGCCGTTTGGTTGTTTCGGCTTATCTTTGTGCAAAATTACAAAAAATAGTTGGCATACAATGTAAAAAGTCGAAAGATTGTTGTATCTTTGTTGTACGAACTTGCACTCTAACGAGTTTTTTAGTCAATTTAGGATATACTTTTTTGAGGCTGTAACATCAATTTTAAAAGAATATTAATAAATAAATTTTTGGATTATGAAAAATTTAAAGACAATAGCAGCTGGACTTTGCGCTGCAACACTCATTACAAGTTGTGCAACTAATCAACAAACTTATGGCGCAGGCGGTGCAGGCGCAGGCGCAGTAGTTGGTGGTATCATTGGACAAATTATTGGTAAGGACACTAAAGGCACGATGATTGGTGCTGCTATCGGTGCCGCAGTAGGTGCTGGAACAGGTGCTATCATCGGTCGCCACATGGATAAGGTTGCTGCTCAGACTGCCGCTAAGGTTGAAAACGCTAAGGTTGAAAAGACAAAGGACGCCAACGGTTTAGACTGTGTTAAGGTTACTTTCGATTCTGGTATTCTTTTCGCTACCAACAGTTCTTCTTTGAGCGCAGCTTCTAAGAAAGATTTGAACAACTTTGCAGGTGTATTGAAGCAAAATCGCGACTGCGACGTGGCTATTCAAGGTTACACCGATGCGTCAGGTAACGACAACATCAATCTTCCTTTGTCAGAAAAGCGTGCCACAGCCGTTTCTTCTTACTTGCGCGCACAAGGAGTTCCTGCTGGTCAAATTCGCACTGTTGAAGGTTTAGGTAGTGCTAATCCTATTGAAAACAAGCGCATTAGCCAAGCCAACCGTCGTGTTGAAGTATATATGTATGCTTCTCAAGACATGATAAACAAGGCAAACAATGGTAGTTTATAGTTTTTCAAATCTACAAACAAGGGCATTCTTTCTTTTTCGAGAGAATGCCTTTTTTGTTGCCTTGCTCTAATCTCTACCGTCTATCGTCTTTCTTCGCTTTCAATATCATTGAATAAGCGCATAACAGAGCGTGCTACCTGATGCAAAGGTACAAAAAATTAAATATAAAAAGATAAAAGCTCATTTAAATCCCCTTTTCTCTGTAAATAAAGAATTAGGAAGAAATCAAAAAAACCGCCCTTGCACCTACATGCACATGTAAGCAACAAGAGCGGGGTTACCCTAATACATCAAAATTTACCTACATGATGTAGTTTCAGCCCTACGCCAACAAGTTTCTTGGGCGCAATTGCTGTAAATTTTGATATTCTTAGCCATGTAATGAACACTTTCACAAGTGCATACATAATAAAAAAAAACTATTATACTATTACTAAAACAACTAAATCTAATTTTAAATATTTTCTTTTTTCCACTTTCAATGGTCAATACCATCGCGTGAGAGCAAGCCCTTGGTATTGTAATAATGTTTTATTTCCTTCATTTCAGTAACAAGGTCGGCATAGTCAATAAGGCTTTGGGGGCAATAACGCCCCGTTATAATCACCTCCACGTTCTTGTTTCTATTTTCTAAAGCCTCCATAATCTGTTCCAACGACACCAATTCCATGTAGAGCGCAATAGTAATTTCGTCAAGTATTACTACGTCATATTTTCCTTCTCGCAATATTTTTGCACATTCAGCCAATCCGTTTTGCGCACTTTCTTTGTCTTCTTCGTTAGGAACACGCATAATCATACAGCCACAGCCATACTGCTTGACAGTAAGATTGTTAATATAATTTACAACGAGCGTTTCGTTGTATTTCATTTGCTTTATGAACTGACCTACAAAAACCTGCATTCCTGCCATACAAGCACGGATAGCTACCCCTACAGCAGCGGTTGTTTTACCCTTTCCGTTGCCTGTATAAATGTGAATTTGACCACAATCTGCTGTTTTTCTTGTAATCATAAAGATACATGAAATTTTATAAACGCAAGCTCAGCGAAAAGTTTCACTTGTAAATACAACGCTAAGCCTTTGCTATGGTTTCACTTTTTCAAACAAAAATAGGTAGTCCAAATCAATTGGAAAGTTTATTCTTTTTTCTACTCGTTTTTAATCCTAACACAGCGAGTGAGTTATTTTTATAAATAAAATATCTCTACCACTGCAAAAATAGTTATAATCTATAAGACTACAAAATATTTTCAGTGTAAAATTCCAACAAAACGGAATTTTATTGATAATTTAACCAAACAAGAAAAAATTACTATTTGTTAAGAAATTATTGTTTGTACCGATTTCATATTATTACAATGGTGGCGCATACTTTATCATTTTTGAAAAATAAGCATTGAAACGACCAGCAAAAGAAACTCATTGAGAACTTGAAAACCATGCAAAATCGTCATCAATTAGCCTCAAAATTAAAATTTCTATACCGCTTCCATTGGCGTTATGTCTGCTTTCGGACACCTATATAAATAGAAATTCTCGTTAATTATTCCTAAAAATAATCTTTCACCTTACATTCTTCCTCTTAAACGAAAGAAATTTTGTACTTTTGCAAAGTTTTTATGCCGAGTAGGCTCGAATAAGTACAGGAAAGATGCTCTGTCGCCTATCGGTCAAACCGTTTACAATAAATAAAAATGTACGCAATTGTAGAAATTAACGGTCAACAGTTCAAGGTGGAAGAAGGCAAAAAGCTCTTCGTAAACCACATCAGAGAAGCCGAAGAAGGCAAGACTGTTGAGTTTGACAAAGTGCTGCTCATCGACAATGCAGGCACAGTCACAGTTGGCGCACCTACTGTTAGTGGTGCAAAAGTAGTAGCCGAGATTGTGAACCCACTCGTTAAGGGTGAAAAGGTAATCGTCTTCAAGATGAAACGTCGCAAGGACTGTCGCAAGAAGAATGGTCATCGCCAACAGTTCACACAGGTTGAGATTAAAACAATTAACGCTTAAATTTAGGAGGACAAGAAATGGCTCATAAAAAAGGTGTCGGTAGTTCTAAGAACGGACGCGAATCACATTCAAAGCGTTTAGGTGTTAAAATTGGTGGTGGTCAAAAAATTATCGCAGGCAACATTATCGTTCGCCAACGTGGTAACAAACACTATCCTGGTGATAATGTAGCACAAGGTAAAGACGATACATTGTACGCACTCACAGACGGTATCGTTTACTTCCACAAGGGTAAGTACAACAAGAGCAAGGTCTCTGTACTTTCTGAAGAAGTATACGCTGCAAAAACTGTAACACCAGAAGCGTAAAGAAAGCAATTAAAGCTTATTCCAAACAAACAACATAATCCCAAATTTCCGTTGGAAATTTGGGATTTATGCTTTTTATGAATAAACAATTACCAACGATTTAGATTGCACGAGCCTGTTTTTGGGCATGTAGGGGCGTGATTTTTTCGCAAGCTCAACAACTCGTATCACGTTCCTAACCGCAAAGAATATATCCGTATTTGCTTGTGCGGAACGGGAAAGCAAAGAAAATCTTATAAAAATCAATCTGAAAAAACCATTGATTCTTTCCCCAAAATACGATTTCTCGCTACGAATAGGCAAAAATTCGCTTTGCTTTCAAGAATTTGATGCCCACTTACATTAACGCAGGCACCAAGAATTTTGTTAAATAATAACCACCTACAATGAGCCAAACATAAATGATTGCAGCCAAAAGGAATGGTTTGAAACCTGCTTTCTTGAATTTATCAATGCTCGTTTCTGCTCCTAAAGCGGTCATTGCCATGGTCAGCAGAAAAGTATCCAAGGTAGTAATGCCCTTAACAACATCGGCTGGCAACAAATTCAAGCTATTAAAACAAATAACGAGCAAGAACATAATGGCGAACCAAGGTATTTGAATTTTGGTTTTAGTTCCGTCAGCATTCTCACGAGTAGCAACATCTTTGGCAACAAAGAAAGCTATAACGAGCAACACGGGAACAAGCATCATGACACGTATCATCTTGACAATAATAGCGCTGTCGCTAATGGCAGCACCCATTGCATTGCCCGCTCCAACAACGTGTGCCACTTCGTGAATGGTTGCTCCTGCAAAAAGTCCCATCTGTTGGTCGGACAAATCAAAGATACCTGCTCGGTAAAGTATAGGGTAAAGGAACATAGAAAGCGTTCCAAAGATGACAACAGTAGCCACCGCTACAGCTGTTTTGTAAGGCTTTGGGCGAACAGCTCCGTCTACTCCCATAACAGCAGCAGCACCACAAATAGCAGCACCACACGATGTTAGCAGTGCTATACTGCGGTCCATTTTCAACATTTTACCCACGAAAAGCCCAAAAACAATGGTTACCACCACCACGATAGCGTCAATAATGATAGCAGGAAGTCCCACTGCGGTAATGTCTTGGAAAGTAAGTTTAAAGCCATAAAGTATGATACCGATGCGTAAAATGCGCTTCGAACAAAACACAATACCAGGTGTCCATGTTTCAGGCAGATTGTTGCGCAAACTATTAGCATAGAGCATACCAAGAATAATACCGACTATCATCGGCGAGAACGATAAAGCTTTGGCAAAACTCATATCGCCTAAATAGAAAGCAGCACATGAAAAGAGTGCCATTAAAAGGATTCCGTGGAGCATTGAGCTCCTTTGTTCAGTAATTTTCATAATCGTTTTTTTTTATCATCATTTTTATTCTGTAATCGGCAGACTCGCTATGCTGCAAATGCAACCGCAAGTCTGTCAAAAAAAAACCATACAAAGGTACTCAAAAACAAGGAAACGATGTAATTTTTTCCAAGTTTTTCTGCATCTTTTTTTTATTTTTTTATCATTGTATCGAATGGTAAAAAATGTTGAAACATTGAAAAGTCGTAATCATAATACTTTGCAGTTTTGAATAGTTTTGTTACTTTTGCAGTAAATATCAAACAATGTTCAAATTCATGTCGCTTGGCAGTGGCAGTAGTGGCAATGCCTATCTTCTTTATACCGACACCGATTGCATCGCAATTGACTGTGGATTAGGTATTAGAACTATAAAAAAGCATTTCCACAGCTATGGTTTGCAGCTGTCAATGATTAACAATATAATTATCACACACGACCATGCCGACCACGTTAAGTCGGTGGGGTCGCTCAGCACAGATTATGATATTCCCGTTTATGCCACAAAGATGGTTCACGAGGGTATCAATAGGAATTGGTGTGTAAAGAAAAAAGTGGCTCCGTCTATGGTTCGATTCATCGAAAAGGGTGAAACGAAGCAGATTGGGGAGTTTAAAGTTACAGCTTTTGCCGTGCCACACGATAGTTGCGACTGCGTTGGCTATTCCATTGAGTGCGAGGGAGTTAATTTCACCATTGTAACCGACTGTGGACACATCACTGATGAAATTAAAAAGTTTATTTCTCAAGCCAACTATTTGGTGATTGAAGCCAACCATGAGCCTGAAAAATTGGCAGCAGGTCCCTACCCTAAGTATTTGAAGGCACGCATTGCATCGCAAATAGGACATTTAAGCAATGGAGAATGCGCCCAAGCGATTGTCGAAAACGCTATGCCCCACCTTAAACATGTGTGGTTGTGCCATTTAAGCGACGAGAACAATCACCCAGAATTGGCACGAAAGGCGGTAACAACGGCAATGGCGAGCGTTGGATTGGTGGCTGATGTGGATTTCATGGTCGAGGTTTTGAAACGGAAAACTCCAAGCGAAACCTACGAATTAATATAATTTAGGAGCAAAGTATGTAGGGGCGTGATTTATCACGTTCCTAACCGCAAAGAATATATCCGTATTTGCTTTTGTGGGACGGAATACGAGTGTTGAACTTGCAAAAAATCTCGCCCCTACGCTGCTGTTAGGAACGGAATAAATTCCGCCCCTACATCGATTTGCTATGTTAGGAACGTGATAAATCACGCCCCTACATGCTGTACCCAATATAAAAACAATAGGTTTTGAAACGGAAAACCTATTGTTTTGTGTTTCAAAACCTATTGTTTTGTATTTTAAAGCGGTGGACACGAACTGAAAATGGGGGCGTGTCTGACTTTCAAAGATTTCGTTTTACTAAAATTCTATTGTTACTTTTCCATTGAATTGTCTACCTGTTAAGTAGTTTGGCACTGCATATTGCTGACCCGTTACATCGGTAATCCAGTAATAAGAGTTTACGTTGTTGATGCCAAAGAGGTTCAAGCAATCGAGTCCCAACCAGATGTTGCGGAAGATTGATTTGCGTTTGCCGTCTGTATTGTCGAACAATCGGTAACTCATTCCTATATCGGCACGCTTGTAGGCAGGCGCACGGAAGGAGTTGCTGCTCAACTCTTGGTGGGGCGCAGAGAATGGAAGTCCGTCGGCGTAAGCCAATTTTAGCGACATTCGCCAGCGTGTTGAGCCTGGGAAATAGTCGGTAAAGAAAAGGTTTACGGCAAAGCGTTGGTCGGTAGGCATCGGCACACTGCGGTCTTTTAGTTTCATTCGGGTGTTCATAAAACTGAAAGTGAGCCACGAGTCAGTTCCTGGGACAAATTCTCCAAAGAGTTTAAGGTCTAATCCTGCTGCGTGTCCCGACGATTGGTTGTCGCCATAATAAGTAACTTTCACGTTATCAACCGAATAAGGCACGAGTCGGGAAATGGCTTTATAGTAGGCTTCGGCGGTAAACTTAAACGGTCGGTTGAGCATGGTGAATCGATAACTCATGGACGCCAAGGCATGAATGGACATTTGCGACTTCGTGTTTTTGTTGAGCAAGGCGTAGGTTACGCCATTGACCATGGTTGTGTCGCGCAACTCCTTGTAGAAGGGTGCTTGATAGTAGAGTCCGCCCGCAATACGGAACGAAAGATTGCGGTTCCAGCCTGGTGTGATGTTCAGTGAGACACGAGGCGAGACGATACTCTCTCCGTTGAAACTCCAATGGGCATAGCGCACACCGTAATTCAATCGGAAAAGCGTTGGAATGGAGTCGCGTGTTTGGAAATTCCATGTGTCTTGCAAGTAGGCTTCCATGCGTGTTGCGTTCAAATCGTTGCGCGCTCTCAGCGAATAAATCATGTTCAAGTCGTTGCCTGTATGCGGAACATTGTAGCCAGCAGAGTCTCTGTATTCGTATTCGGCTGAATTTTCTCTAATTTTTTCCCATTTATAAGTGAATGCGCCCTCTATTTTATGCTTGCCAGCACGTTGTTGCACCATGAGTTTGAGGCTCTTCACATCGGCTTTCAGATAGTCGCGCGAGTGCTGCATATAGGTTCCCACACCCAAATTTTCCGATGTTTCGGTTTGGGTGAGCCAATATTGTCCTTGAATATCGTAGCGTTGTTGCTCCTTGGTAGAGAATGCCGATGCGATAAGGGATAGTCGGTGCGTGGCGTAAGGTGGTTGGTCAGTGCCAAAGACCCAAAGTAGGTGCGAAAAAGGTCTTTCTCTTTGCCGTCAAAATAGACTTTAAACTTCTTCACATTCTGCAATGTACCGAAGTTTGTTTCACGGTCTTCGGGTTCAAACTCATAGTTATTTTCCGAAATATTCCCAATGAAATCTACCTGCCAACGCTTCGAAGGCTGCCAAGAAAGGTAGGTTTGATAGTCGAGGAACGATGGTTTGTATTCGCCTTTTGTTTCCAATGAGCCTAAGAGATACTTGTTGGTTTTATAGCGCAAGCCGTTTGTCCATGTTAGTTTCTTGGTCGATAAGCCGAAATAGCCGCTCGCACCGAGCATAGAGAGGGTGATTGAGCCTTCGGTTCGCTTGGGTCGCTTGTAGGTAATATCGAGTGCCGAACTCATTTTGTCGCCATATTTTGACTCGAAACCGCCTGTCGAGAAGCCTACATGGTCTACTAAATCGGGATTAATGACCGACAAGCCTTCTTGCTGACCACTTCGAACAAGGAAGGGACGATAGACTTCCACATTATTTATATATACCGAATTTTCGTCAAAAGTACCGCCTCGCACGTTGTATTGCGACGAAAGTTCGTTGTGCGACGATACACCTGCTTGGGTTTGTATGATTTCTTCGACCACGTTTCCCGATACGGACGGCGACTTTTTAGCATGGTCTATTTTCACTTCTTCGGTGGTTCCGTGTTGCGTAACCTTTCCCGTTACCACCACTTCATCCATCTGATTGTCGCTTGCCAACTGTATTTGCAACGTTTGTTTGCCTTTTGGACGGCGCAAAACTCTTACTTTCGACTTGTAACCCAACATCGAAAAATGAATTTTCACCGAGTCTTGGCTCTCCAATTGCATACTAAATTCGCCTTTAAGGTTTGTCAAAGTCATCTTTCCTTGCGATGATACCATGACCGAAGCCAACTCGATAGGGTTGCCTTCTTGGTCGGAAATTTTGCCTTGCAGCGTAAATGACTGTCCCATAGCGTGTACAGCACACACCAAAAAGAGGAACATTATAATCGTTAAACGAACTTTTCCTTGTTTCATGCAATGATAACGTTTCTTTAAAAAGATTATTGTATTTTTTCGACTGGTATTTCTTGTCAATCTATTTTCTTTTGCTACCTTTGCAATCAGATTAATAGGTAAGATAAATAAAATGAAGAAAATACTCTTTCTAATGGCTTTGGTGCTTGGCGCAATCACCATTACATCGTGTAACGAGAACGAATCGTATGCCAAACAATTGGAACGCCAATCAGAATCAATCGATGCATTCATCAATAAACACAAAATTACGGTGATTTCGGAATCGCAATTTGCCAATCAAGGCTATAAAACTGACACGACAAAGCACCAATATGTGAAGTTCAACAATAACGGTGTTTACATGCAAATTGTAAATGAAGGGTCAGGAGAAAAGCTAAAGAAAGGCGAAACAGCCACCGTGCTTTGCCGTTTCGACGAAACCAACTTGCTCACCGATACAGTTCAACTCACCAACCGTGCCTTAGCATGGGACGGAATGGTAGATAAAATGATGGTAACCAATACAAGTGGCACATTCACAGCTACTTTCGACGCAAGTTCAAGCGTAATGAAGAGAGCTTACCGCAACACCATGGTGCCTTCAGGTTGGCTTGTTCCACTTACCTATATCAACTTAGGACGCATCGCAAAGCCAGACGATAAGTTGGCACATGTGCGCCTTATCGTGCCTTCAAGCCAAGGTCATAAACATGCAAGCGACAACGTTTACGCTTGTTTTTATGACATAACGTACCAAAGAGGAGTATAAAAAAACAACCATACGCCACGACTGCAAGCCGCTGTCGTGGCTTTAAAATTATATCATTCATGACGCTAATTAAGTCTATTTCAGGTATCCGCGGCACTATTGGCGGACAAACAGGGGACACATTGAACCCACTTGACATTGTAAAATTCACCTCAGCTTACGCTACTTATATCGCAAGCCAACACCCAAACAAGAAACTTAAAATTGTAGTAGGACGTGATGCACGCATTTCGGGCGAAATGGTGAAGAACGTAGTCTGCGGTACGCTCATGGGAATTGGGGTTGATGTGGTTAATATTGGATTGGCAACAACACCTACAACCGAACTTGCTGTGCGCATGGAAGGGGCTGACGGTGGCATCATCATCACTGCTTCGCATAATCCTAGACAATGGAACGCACTGAAATTATTGAACCATGAAGGCGAATTTCTTACGGCTCAAGACGGTGCTGCCGTACTCGATATTGCAGAAAAGGAGAGTTTCCTTTATGCCGATGTAGACAATCTCGGTAGTTACAGAGAGGATAATTCGTTCGACCAACGCCACATTGATGCTGTAAAAGCACTTGAATTAGCTGATTTAGAAGCCATTAAAGCACGCAAATTCCGTGTATGTGTCGATGTTGTAAACTCGGTTGGTGGCGTGATTCTTCCTAAATTGTTAGACCAAATTGGCGTAGAATATACCTTACTTTATGGCGAACCAACAGGCAATTTCGCTCATAATCCTGAACCAATCGAGAAGAATCTCGGTGGCATCATGGACGAAATGAAAAAGGGCGGATACGACCTCGGTATCGTGGTAGACCCTGACGTAGACCGCTTGGCATTCATTCGTGAAGACGGCGTGATGTTTGGCGAAGAATATACCCTTGTTGCCGTAGCCGATTACATTCTCGACCATGTGGCAGGAAACACTGTTAGCAACCTTTCTTCAACCCGTGCTTTGCGTGATGTAACCGAAAAACATGGCGGAAAATACTATGCTTCAGCAGTGGGCGAGGTAAATGTTACCACCAAAATGAAGGAAGTAGGTGCTGTCATCGGTGGCGAAGGCAATGGCGGAGTTATCTATCCTGAAAGCCATTACGGCAGAGATGCTTTGGTAGGCATCGTGCTTTTCCTCAGTTCATTGGCTCAAAAAGGATTGAAAGCAAGCGAATTGCGCAAGACATACCCTGAATATTTCATTGCCAAAAACCGCATCGACCTTACTCCAGAAACCGATGTTGATGCTATTCTTGCTAAGGTTAAGGAACTTTATGGCAACGAAAAAGACGTACAAGTAACCGATATTGACGGAGTAAAACTCGATTTCCCAACCGCTTGGGTGCATCTTCGCAAATCGAACACCGAGCCTATTATCCGTGTTTATAGCGAGGCAGGCTCAATGGAAGAAGCCGACCAATTGGGCAAAAAGCTCATGCAGGTGGTTTATGATATGCAGTAAGCGGTTGAGGGATTAGTCGCGGACCAGTCGGACCAGTCTGACTGATCCGACAACTCCAACAAATCCCCATCAGCAAAATCAATCAGACCTGTCAGACGAGTCTGCCCCGTCCGACTCGTCCCCCTCCAAAATTTTAAAACCAAACAACAAATGATATTAAAGAAAAAGAGGTGGCACTGTCTTCCGGGACAAGAACCCACCGAAATGGACAAAAAAATAATGGAGTTTGAGAAGAAAGGAAAGCTCGTTCCAACCCGCAACCTCATTAAAACTCCCGAACAAATTGAGGGCATTCGCCGTGCTGGCGTCATCAACACAGGCTGTTTGGACGCTGTAGCTGACGCCATTCATATAGGCATGAATACCCAAGAAATCGATGATATATGCATGGCGTTCTGCAAAGAACACAATGCTATCCCAGCATGCCTTAACTATGAAGGTTTCCCAAAGAGTGTTTGCACCAGCATCAACGAAGTTGTGTGCCACGGAATCCCTAAGAAAGAGGACGTTTTAGAGGAAGGCGACATCATCAATGTGGACATGACCTGCATTCTTGACGGCTATTACGCAGACGCAAGTCGTATGTTCATCATGGGAAAAACTACCCCCGAAAAGGAACAATTGGTGCGTGTTGCCAAAGAATGCCTTGAAGTGGGCATGGAAGCAGCCAAACCTTACTCGTTTGTGGGCGACATCGGTCATGCCATTCAGAAGCATGCCGATAAATATGGCTACGGTGTTGTGCGCGACCTTTGCGGACACGGCGTAGGAAACCAATTCCACGAAGAACCAGAAGTAACCCATTATGGTCATCGTGGCACAGGTATGTTGCTCGTACCGGGCATGGTTTTCACCATCGAACCAATGATTAACCAAGGCACATGGAAAGTTTTCATCGATGCCGAAGACCCATACGGGTGGGAAATCATTTCGGGCGACGAACTCCCTTCGGCTCAATGGGAACACACTTTCCTCATGACCGAAACGGGATTGGAGATTTTAACTTATTAAGCTTTCCCCCACCCCCCTCCGTTGGGAGTGGAAGTGCAAATTTTCTTGCTCGTAGGGGCGTGATTTTATCACGTTCCTATTCAGCAAAATAGCTTATTTTTAGAGTGTTAGGAACGTGATAAATCACGCCCCTACAAGCAAGGGCATTAGCCACCACCCCCTCTCCCATCTGAGAGGGTTGGGGAGAGTCTCTTTTAGAAATTTATTATGGACACATATATATTAGGAATAGAAAGCAGTTGCGACGATACGAGTGCAGCAGTATTGCGCAATGGCGTGATACTGAGCAATGTAACGGCTTCGCAAGATGTGCATAAAGCCTACGGAGGAGTAGTACCTGAATTGGCTTCACGCGCTCACCAGCAAAACGTTGTACCCGTTGTAGACCAAGCCATTAAGCGTGCAGGTATCACCAAAGAACAACTCTCAGCCGTAGCCTTCACTCGTGGGCCTGGTTTAATGGGTAGTTTGCTCGTTGGCGTTAGCTTTGCCAAAGGTTTTGCACGCTCATTGGGCATTCCGCTCATCGATGTAAACCACTTACAAGGTCATGTTCTCGCCCACTTCATCAAGGAAAGCGACGACGACACCAACCAACCTCCTTTCCCTTTCATCTGTTTGCTCGTTTCGGGCGGTAACTCTCAGATTGTCAAGGTGAATGCTTACAACGATATGGAAGTGTTGGGTCAGACCATAGACGATGCAGCAGGCGAGGCAATCGACAAATGTTCGAAAGTCATGGGCTTAGGTTATCCAGGTGGGCCTATCATCGATAAGCTCGCACGACAAGGCAATCCAAAGGCTTACAAGTTTGCCGAACCTAACGTTGCAGGCTACGACTATTCGTTTTCGGGACTGAAAACATCGTTCCTTTACAATCTTCGTGAATGGATAAAGGACGACCCCGATTTCATAGAAAACCATAAGGTAGACCTTGCGGCAAGTCTTGAATTTACCATTGTTGATATTTTGATGAAGAAACTCCGCAAAGCCGTTAAAGATACTGGCATTAAGCACGTTGCAGTAGCAGGTGGCGTTTCGGCAAACAATGGTTTGCGCAATGCTTTCCACGACCATGCGGCACGTTTCGGGTGGACAATTTATATTCCAAAATTCTCTTACACCACCGACAACGCAGCCATGATAGCCATGGTAGGAACTTTCAAATATCAAGACGGAAAGTTTGCCACTATCGATATGCCTGCTTTTAGTAAGGTAACTTTTGAATAATTTTTTTTAACCCCTCTTTTAAGCGACAAAACATAGAAAATGGAATTTGAAAGCAAAATATTATCACGCCAAATAGGCGACCTTCTTTACGCATCAGGCTTCTCACTCGGTACGGCAGAAAGCTGCACAGGCGGACGCATCAGCGAAACCATCATTGCCATACCTGGTGCATCGAATTATTTCAAAGGCGGCATCGTGTCGTATAGCGAAGAAACCAAAATGAATTTATTGGGTGTAAAGGCTGAAACTTTGCAGGAACACACTGCCGTAAGCGAACAGGTAGCACGCGAAATGGTAAGCGGTGCTATCCGTGCGCTCAACGTAGACTATGCCATTTCGGTTACAGGAACAGCTGGACCAGGTGGCGGCACAGCCGAAATTCCTGTTGGCACAATATGGATTGGCTATGGCGACAAGAACGAAATACGCACGATGAAACTCACAGAAGACTTCGGTCGCGACATCAATCTTGCCATTGCCACCAACAAAGCCATTCGCCTCATGCTCGATTTCCTCACCGAGAAGTTAGCACCCGAAACTAACAACGACGAAACCGATGTGGCTGAAATGACAGGCGTAAAGTTGTAAAGCGCGGATAAACAGAAAAATACATAAAACCCATTGTTTTGACCATCAAAACAATGGGTTTTATGTATGAAAACAACCTATTTTGTGGGTAGCTAGTCGGGACTAGTCTGACTAGTCTGACTTAATAGTTAAAAGATGATAAAATTTAGTTCAAAATAGATTGTTTTTAAAACAAAAAATACTATCTTTGCAATATCAAAATGATATTATTTTTTAAGAACTAATTTTAAACAATACAACTATGGAGAAAAAAGAATTTGCATTCAAAGGAACTATCCTCAACGGATTTCTCATGCTCACACTAACCCTTATTACCCTTTTGGGTTCAATTACTGCCGCAGTTTACGGATTTATTGAATTAGATGCCGACAAAACTACCACTGGAGTTTTGCTTTTGGGCGGTGCTGTGATGGGAATTATTTTGTTTATCCTTCTATGTTGCGGATTTATAAGAGTCGAACCTAACGAAGCACGTGTAATGATGTTCTTCGGCGAATATAAAGGTACGTTTACACAAGTGGGATTTCATTTTGTAAACCCATTCATCAACACGAAAAAAATGTCATTCCGTGCAAGAAACATTGATGCAGATCCTATCAAGGTGAACGATAAAAACGGTAACCCTATCATGATAGGTATGATGCTCGTTTGGCGATTGAAGGATTCTTACAAAGCTATCTTTGAAATTGACTCAGAGACAATGGCAAAGTCGGGCAACGAAGAAGCCATTACCAACAAGGTGAGCGACCTTATGCTGGCTTTCGAACGTTTCGTTAAGATTCAAGGCGATGCTGCTTTGCGCCATGTTGCAGGTCAATACGCTTACGACAATATGGACGATGAAACCATCACACAAACCCTTCGAGAGAATAGCGAAGAAATTAATAAACTCTTAGAGCAAACCCTTGACGAACGATTGGATATGGCTGGTATAGAAATTGTTGAAGCACGCATCAACTATCTTGCCTATGCACCAGAAATTGCTGCCGTAATGTTGCGCCGCCAACAAGCCAGTGCCGTGATTGCAGCACGTGAAAAGATTGTCGAAGGAGCTGTTTCAATGGTCGATATGGCATTGAAAAAACTCGACAATGAGAACATTGTGGAACTCGATGAAGACAAAAAAGCAGCTATGGTAAGCAACCTTATGGTGGTACTTTGTAGCGAAACATCAACCCAACCCGTTGTAAATTCAGGCACGTTGAATATGTAATAATGGCAAAAAAAGATAATAACACAAAAAGTTTCATTCTCCGTGTTGATGCCGACACCATGGCAGCAATCGAGAAATGGGCGGCAGACGAGTTTCGTTCTACCAACGGACAGCTGCAGTGGATTATCACAGAAGCACTTAGAAAGGCACGTCGTCTGCCAAAACAAAAGAAAAGCGTAGCAAAAGAAAAGGAAAACGACAATGACAAATCTTAAAAACGTAAGACTTAGACGTACTCGCCAAAGTACAATCTTTGAGATAGTGGCAGCCCTTTGCTCACTTTTCTCATGGATTATTGTGAGCATAGCCGTAGCAAAAGGCAGATTAGGCGCAGAAAAATTTATCACTATCAGCCTCTTGTCCCTTGCATCTACCTTTATGTTCTATTCGGCTTATCGTCCCGGTGCACGTTGGATAAGAAGCCACTACCAGCCAAAGACAATGCAACAACTCATTGCAACGAGTAAATTTTTTCGTATCTTGGGTTTAGAAGATGGCATACTATGCCTGTGCATAGCAGTCCTTTCACTAATAAAACTGCCCACATCCATAGATAAAATTTTGGGTACGAGCATTATAGTCATGTTCCTCGGCACGAAGATTTACATTGACCGAAAATATAAAGAAGTGAAAAAGGTCGAAAAAGCAGTACAAAAAAAGGAAAAACAATAGGTTGTAAACATTCTTTTCCTATGACTTACACACCTTGTCTATGAAGGTGTATCCTCAAAAAAATAGCCTTATGCTCAACTATTCTGCAGCGTAAGGCTGTTTTTTTTATAATAATACTTGTTTTTCAATGGAAATCATTATCTTTGCACATAGATTCCAACCAATGAAAAAAATTGGGCGAAAAACATGAAAGAGAAACAATAATCAACAAATATAAACATAAAAAAGCTGGCAGTAGAAACATTGACAGCATTTCAACAAACAAATTAATGGAAGAATTTGAACTCATTGCCAAAACCTTTATGGGACTTGAGCAGGTTTTGGCTCAGGAGCTCACCCAACTGGGTGCTAACAACGTGCAAATAGGACGACGAATGGTGTCGTTCACAGGTAACAAAGAAATGATGTACCGAGCTAACTTCCAGTTGCATACGGCTATACGAGTACTAAAACCAATCGCACACTTTAAAGCAAATAGTGCGGAAGATATGTACGATGAGGTAAGGAAAATCGATTGGAGCAAGTATATCCTCAAAGGGAAAACATTCTCTGTCGATTCTGTTGTCTACTCAGAAGAGTTCAAAAACTCACGATTCGTAACCTATAAAGTAAAGGACGCTATCGTAGACCAATTTCGTGAAAATACAGGAACACGACCAAATATCTCGGTGAGCAACCCTGACATTCGACTAAATATTCACATTGCCGAAGACAAGGCTACACTTTCCTTAGACTCAAGTGGAGAATCATTGCATCGCCGTGGCTACCGACAAGAAAGCGTTGAAGCTCCATTGAACGAGGTTTTGGCTGCGGGCATGATTCTTATGACAGGCTGGAAGGGCGAAACCGATTTCATTGACCCTATGTGTGGTTCAGGAACATTACCTATTGAGGCGGCACTCATCGCAAGAAACATTTCGCCTGGCGTATTCCGCAAAGAGTTTGCATTTGAAAAATGGGCTGATTTCGACCAAGATTTGTTTGATAGCATCTACAACGACGAGTCGGAAGAACGAGAATTTACCCACCATATCTATGGTTACGACACCGATATGAAGGCTGTAAACACGGCAAAGCTTAACGTTGCAGCAGCAGGATTCTCGAAAAACATCACCATTGAGCATAAAGATTTCAAGAACTTTACGCAACCAAAGGACAAGAGCATCATTGTGATGAATCCACCATACGGCGAACGCATCTCAACCCCTAACTTGTTGGGAACTTACAAGATGATAGGCGAACGCTTAAAGCATCAGTTCATGGGCAACGAGGCATGGATTCTTTCTTATCGTGAAGAATGTTTCCGCGAAATAGGATTAAAGCCAAGCATTAAAATCCCTGTTTACAACGGTTCGTTGGAATGTGAGTTCAGAAAATACCAAATGTTCGACGGCAAACTCAACGAGTTCCGTGCCGAAGGAGGCATTGTAAAGACCGAAGACGAGAAGAAAGAAATGGCGCAGAAGCATCGTTTCAAGAAAAATCGTGAATTTAAAAAACGCTTAGACGATACCGAATCAAACGAAGAGGGCGATATTCGCTCGTTCACTTTCCATAGTTTCGAACATGAAAGACCCGATTTTGGAAAGAAATTCAACGAGAAAAGAAAGCCACGCAGAAACTTTGGCGACGACGACCGCTTTGGCGATGACTATAAATCATTCAAAGGAAAGAAAAACTTTGGTGGAAAGAAGTTTGACAAAGGTGGCAAAGGTGGTAAAAACCGATATAAAAATTTTGATACAAATGAAGACTAACACTTTAATGGTGGGGGCAATATTAGCTGGATTCATGGCTTTTGCACAACCTACAAACATCATGGCACAGAAAAAATTTACACTCGAAGAACTTAATTTCGGAGGTAAAAACTTTCAAAAAATGCGTGCTGAAACTCGCTACACTACATGGTGGGGCGACCAATTGGTTCGATTGGACAAAGAACAATGCACAATTGTGAACACAAAGACGCTGAAAGAGCAAACACTCTTCACACTTAGCGACTTAAACGCATGGCTCGGAGATAGCAAAAGCAAGGTTCGTGCGCTTTATAGCATTGCTTTTCCTGATGCCAAAAAGCCTGTTGTAAAGGTGAATACAGGCAAAGAAACATTGCTCGTAAACTTTAAAACAAAGAAAATAGAGCAGCGTTTTGAAAACGTTACAGAGGCGCAAGCAGCGACCGCAACGCTGTTTCTGGTGCATTGGCTTACGTTTTAGAAAATCAACTCTACGTTTCTAACAACGGACAAACCAAGCAATTAACCTCTGACGGCTCTCGTAGCATCGTTTACGGACAAGCGGTACACCGTGATGAGTTCGGAATTAAAGGCGGATTGTATTGGAGTCCTAACGGCGAACGCCTTGCTTTCTATCGCATGGATCAAAGCATGGTAACCGATTTCCCACTTATCAATGTTCAAGAAGTAGATTGGACACCTAAAAAGGGTGAATCTCGCATGGCAACACCAGAGCCAACTCCTTACCCAATGGCTGGCGAAACCTCTCATAAGGTTACCGTAGGTGTTTACGACATCAATACTTCAAAGACCGTTTACCTCAAAGCTGGCGACCCAACCGACCGCTATTTCACCAACATACAGTGGAGCCCCGACAATAAAACCATCTATATGTTTGAGTTGAACCGCGACCAAAACGATTGCCATTTGGTTTCTTACGATGCACAAACAGGCGATAAAATTGCAGAACTCTACCACGAAACTGATGCAAAATATGTTGAACCAAGCCACCCTATCCTTTTCTTGCCTTGGAACAGCAACCAATTTGTGATGCAAAGTCAGAAGGACGGCTACAACCACCTCTACCTTTTTAATAAGGACGGCAAGGAGTTGAAGCAAATTACCAAAGGCAATTTTGTTGTCATGGACATACTCGGCTTCAACGAAAAGGCAAAGTCTATCATCTATGTGTCTAACGAATGCAGTCCTATTCAGCGCAACACATGGAGCGTAAACGTGGCAAACGGAAAGCGCACCTTGTTGGATAATGGTCGTGGATACCACTATGCACGATTGAGCGAAGGTGGTAACTACTTGGTAGACAACTATTCTGAACCAAACGTACCACGCAAAATAGACATCGTATCCATCGGAAATAAGCCTGAAATTAAGAACTGGCTCACTGCAAAAAATCCATGGGCAGGCTATAATATCCCTGAATTTACATCGGGTTCGATAAAAGCTGACGACGGCAAAACCGACCTTTATTGGCGCATGGTGAAGCCTATTGGTTTCGACCCTAATAAGAAATATCCAACCGTTGTGTATGTTTACGGTGGCCCTCATGCCCACAACGTTGATGCAAGTTGGAACTATGGCTCACGTCCATGGGAAACTTACATGGCACAAAAGGGCTATTTGCTTTTCATTCTTGACAACCGTGGTAGCGAAAATCGTGGCAGAGCCTTTGAACAAGCTACCTTCCGCCAGTTAGGACAAGTTGAAATGCGCGACCAAATGGCTGGTGTAAACTATTTGAAATCACTCCCTTACGTTGATGCAGACCGCATCGGTGTACATGGTTGGTCGTTTGGTGGCTTCATGACTATTTCTTTGATGACCAACTACCCTGAAACTTTCAAAGTAGGTGTAGCAGGTGGGCCTGTAATCGACTGGAAATGGTACGAGGCAATGTATGGCGAACGCTACATGGACACTCCACAAACCAACCCAGAGGGTTATGCAAAGACATCGCTCTTGAAGAAAGCAAAGGACTTAAAAGGCAAATTGCAAATCATTACAGGTTTGAACGACCCTGTGGTGTTGCCACAACATTGCTTCACTTTCCTCAAAGCATGTATCGGAGTAGGCACACAACCTGACTTCTTCGTCTATCCTGCGAACCACACAACATGCGTGGACACCAAAGTGTGCATCTACACGACCGCATTACACAATATTTTGAAGATTATTTGAAGCCGCTCAACACCCCTACTCGTTAATAAAAAGAGTAGGAAAGTCGTTGAAAATAAAAGAAATGGGCAGCAGTAAAAGGCTCATTATCAAGGAAAAATAATAATAGAATAATAAAAAAATACTTCCTTAAGCATAGAAAATATGTACGCCCCTCCCAACGGAGGGGTTGGGGAAGGCTCTTTATTTTATGAAAATACTACTCTTAGGCAGCGGCGGACGTGAACACGCCTTAGCATGGAAGATTGCACAAAGCCAACAATGCGATAAGTTATTCATTGCCCCTGGTAACGCAGGTACAACCGATTGTGGCGAAAATGTAGCCATTGGGGTGAATGAATTTGACCGATTGAAGACTTTTGCAATTGAAAATCAAATCGATATGGTGGTTGTAGGTCCCGAAGACCCATTGGTAAATGGTATCTATGACAGCTTCAAAAACGATGAAACCACCCAACATATAGCCGTTATTGGCCCTTCAAAGGCTGGTGCAGTGTTGGAAGGTAGTAAGGATTTTGCCAAAGCTTTCATGAAGCGACACAACATTCCAACGGCTGCTTACGAAACTTTCGACGGTACTACCATCGACGAAGGTTTGAAATTCTTGGAAACATTGAAAGCTCCTTACGTTCTGAAAGCCGACGGATTGGCTGCTGGAAAGGGAGTTTTGATACTTCCAACTTTGGAAGAAGCCAAACGAGAATTGAAGGAAATGTTGGGCGGAATGTTCGGAAACGCATCGGCAAAAGTAGTTATCGAAGAGTTCCTTTCGGGCATTGAATGTTCAGTTTTCGTACTTACCGACGGCACAAACTACCAAATTCTCCCTGAAGCCAAAGACTATAAACGCATTGGCGAGGGCGATACGGGTTTGAACACAGGCGGTATGGGTAGTGTTTCGCCTGTTCCTTTTGCCGACAAGGCATGGCTCGACAAGGTGGAAACACGCATCATCAAACCTACTGTAGACGGCTTGAAAGCAGAAGGAATCGACTATAAAGGTTTTATTTTCTTCGGTCTTATCAACGTAGAGGGCAACCCTATGGTGATAGAATACAACTGCCGCATGGGCGACCCAGAAACAGAAACGGTCATGTTGCGCCTCAAAAGCGACATTGTAGACCTTTTCAAGGGAGTTGCCAACGGCAGTATCAGCGAATGTAAGGTAGAGTTTGACGACCGTTCAGCCGTTTGCGTAATGCTTGTAAGTGGCGGTTATCCTGGTAGTTACCAAAAGGGTTACACCATCGAAGGCATCGAAAAAGTAGACGGTTCAGTAGTTTTCCACAGCGGTACAGCCTTGAAAGACGGCAACATCGTAACCAATGGTGGACGTGTTATCGCCGTTTCGTCCTACGGAACTAACAAAGACGAAGCCTTGAAAAAGAGTTTCACAGAAGCCGAAAAGATAGATTTTAAGGATAAATATTTCAGAAAAGACATCGGCAAAGACTTGTAGTTTTTCCTAGGAGAACTAGAAAAACTAGGAGAACTAGGAAAACTAGGAAAACTAGGAAAACTAGGAAAAACTAGAAAAACTAGGAGAACTAGGAAAAACTAGAAAAACTAAAAAGAAAAATGGCACAAAAGCGCATTCAAAATATCATTGCAGAGAGTCGTTGGTCGCTCACCATTATGTCCGTTTGCGCCATTGCGGTGTGGTCGGCAGTGGCATTGACCAACATCTACGTCCTTCCCTCGCTGCTCTGTATGCTCTTCTCCACCTTCTTGATGATGGAGTTGAACAACACCAATGCGCTCATTCGCATTTACAGTCGCATGGTTTCGTGCTGCTATATGGCATTCACAACGATGGCAACCTTCCAATTTATTTCCTACCGAGCAGCCATTATTGTGCTTTGCATTGTGGGTTTCTACACTTGTATTTTCCGTTGCTATCAAGATTTTCATTCACCAGGTTGGACTTTTTATGCCTTTTTGTGCTTTGGACTGAGCAGCATTGTGTGGGTGCAAACCTTTTATTTCTTGCCTATTCTATGGATTTTAATGGCGACAAACCTCTTAGCACCGAGCGCAAAAAACTATGTTTCGTCCCTCTTTGGCATACTATTGCCCAACATTGTGGCAATCGGTGTAAAGCTTTATTTAGGCGATTTGCAGAGCATTATCGACCATTTCGGAAACTTAATCGTATTTGAAAAATTCTTCGATTACGGCATTCTCTCGATTGGCGAAATCGTTACTGCACTATGGGTTATTCTCTGTGCTATCATCGGAACGACCCATTTTATACGTCAAAAGCGCAGCGATAGCATCAGAAACCGCATGCTTTATGGAATGTTCATAACCATCAATTCTGCTGCTATCATCAGCCTTTTCCTTCAACCCCAACATTACGATGCCTTATTGGGTATCATGATAGCCTCAACCTCCCCTCTTTTAGCGCATTTCATCGCTTTGACCCACACCAAACTCACCAACTTTGTGTTCAAGCTTTTGCTACTTGGAACGATTGTTATTATGGTTTTCAACCTTATCAACTCGCTCAATTTCCTCAGATAAGACCTAAAAACACGTCCCTATACTAGGAAGACTAGGAAAACTAGGAAGACTAGGAAGACTAGGAAAACTAGGAAAACTAGGAAAACTAGGAGGACTAGGAGGACTAGGAGAACTAGGAGAACTAGAAAAACTAGAAAAAACTAGCCCCCTAGAAAAAACAAGCAGTGCCACATGGGCAAATCTGCCATGCTCCCACCCTAAATAAATCCTCATAAAAGAGGATTTTATTTTTTATAAAATCTTAGTAATTTTGCAGCCGATTACAAAACATTAATATTTTACACCTTTCGCAACAATGTTAACGAGCATTTTATTCATTGCGGGATTAACGATGGCAACACCGCCCGAAAAAATCGATACAACGGTATCGAAGCACATCGAGTTAGACGAAGTAACAATAACTGAGTTCAAACAAAACAAACACAATCTGACGCCTTCTTCTATCTCTGTGGCAAACGCTACACTGATTGGCAACCAAGGATTGAACAGTCTTAAAGAATTAACGGCAGTAATGCCCAATTTCTTTATGCCCGACTATGGTTCAAAGCAAAACACACCCGTTTATATCCGTGGCGTTGGTGCTAAAACCAAAGGTCCTGCGGTAGGATTCTATGTTGACGGCATTCCTCATTTCGAAAATTCAGCGTTCGACATCGACCTCTCTGATGTTGCCGATGTGGAAGTTTTCCGAGGTCCACAAGGTACGCTTTACGGTCGCAATGCCATTGGCGGTATCATCAACGTACACACCATTTCGCCTTTTGCCTACCAAGGTTCTCACTTAAAGATAGGTTACGGAAGTCAAAACGACATTACCGTTCAAGCAGCCAACTACACCAAACTTTCGTCTCAGTTTGGTTTTTCCATTGCGGGCGGCTATCACCACAATCAAGGTTTCTTTACCAACGAGGCTACAGGCAAGAAAGCCGACGGAATTGATGAAGGTTTTGGACGCATCAACCTTTTGTGGCGACCAGCAGACAATTGGTTTTTCCGCCTGAACTCTATGCTCAATTATTCTGACCAAGGGGGCTATCCATACGGAACTTACAACAAAGAAACCAATGAGGTGGCAAACGTGAACTATAACCGTTTCAGTTCCTACCACAGACTTATCTCTACTTCGGGGCTCAACGCTCGTTACGATGGTGAGCATTTCAGTTTCAACAGTCAAACGTCTTATCAGTTCATCAAAGACAGCCAAGGCATTGACCAAGATTTCATGCCACAAGACTTTTTCTTTGTGCGCAACAAAATCAAACAGAACATGGCGAGCAAGAGTTCACCCTCAAATCGAATGACAACAGCCGCTATCAGTGGATTGTAGGTGCTTTCGGCATGATACAAAACATCGATAACAACGTTGAGACACAATATATTAAGAAAAATCAAGGGCAACCTGCCACAAGCAAAATCCCTGTTTATGCCTTTGCGCTTTATCATCAGTCGTCTTACAACATTTGGAAAGGACTTTCTGCCACCTTGGGGTTGCGCTTCGACTATGAATATGCCAAACAAGATTATCACAAAGACGCCTACCAACTCACTACCAACGACGGACGAAAGGTGTTGAAAGATTTTCATAGTAGCTTGCATTTCAGTCAGATTACACCAAAATTTGCATTGCAATATCTGACTAACCAGCAAAATCTCTTCTATGCTTCGGTAACAAGAGGCTACAAAGCAGGCGGCTTCAATCAGTCTTTCCGCACCGACGACGAACGTACCTACACCCCAGAGTTTAATTGGAACTACGAAGTAGGTGCAAAAATCAAACTTTTGAACCAAAAACTCATGGCAGAAGTGGCTTTGTTCTACATTGATTGGCGCAACCAACAAGTCAATCTCACCGTTCCTGGCGTGGGAAACATTCTCCACAATGCAGGACACTCCGACAGCAAAGGTGTGGAAGTATCGCTCTCAGCCCAACCTATACAGGGTTTGAACCTCCAAATGAGCTACGGTTACACCTATGCACGCTTCATAGATTACCAAAAGAACGAAAAAGTAAACTACGCCCACAACCTTCTCCCAATGGTTCCACGCAACACTTTGGGTGTAAATGCCAGTTATACGCTCGTTCCACGCAACAATAAAATCGTTGACGAGGTGGTTTTCAGCTGCGGAATGACAGGAGTTGGCAAAATATACTGGACGGAAGACAATGCCGTATCGCAAGATTTCTATGCACTACTCAATGCAAAGATTAGTGCCACCCGTGGCATCTTCTCTTGGGAACTATGGAGCAAGAACCTCACCGACACCACTTACTCAACTTATTGCTTTAAGTCGTCGGCTTATTACGCACAATTGGGCAAACCAATGAGCTTTGGCACATCGCTCATCGTGCGCTTCTAAAGGTGAATTTTAAGAAATATCACCATAAAATATAGCCCCATCTAAAAAGAAAAAATGCGGAATAGGGTATCCATAAAATCTTTTGCACAAGCAGATGCGCTGACCCTCGGCACATTCTTCTTTCTCTATGTGGCTCAATCCATACCTTCGAGCTTCTTATCCACGGCATTGCAAGTGCTGATGCGTGAAAATCATTTCTCGCTATCCGACATCGGACTCTTGCAACTCGTAAAATTGCCGTGGATATTGAAGTGCTTTTGGGCGCCCGTTTTAGACCGCCATTTGCTCACAATGGGGCATTACAAACGTTGCATCATATCGTCGGAACTGGCTTACGCCGCTATTTTGCTGTGCTTGGGGTGGTTCGATATTCGCACAGATATTTACCTCATCATCGCTTTGGTGATACTCTCGATGGTGGCTTCAGGTACACAAGACATTGCTACCGACTCGTTGGCAGTGCTTTCCTTCAAGAAAAGCGACAAAAGCATGGTCAATAGTATGCAGTCGATGGGCAGTTTTGGCGGTACATTAGTGGGCAGTGGCATTCTTTTAATGGTACTTCATCGCTACGGCTGGCACGTTGTGCTGCCTTGTTTGGCAGCCTTTGTCTTAATGGCACTTATCCCTTTGATGTTCAATCGGAAACTAACCATTACGGAAAAGCCTAAGGCACAACGAGCGAAACTATCTGATTTCGTGTGGTTTTTCTCGCAAAAAGGCATTTGGAAGCAAATCGTTTTTTTGCTTCTTTACTATGCCTCGCTCATTGGTATCTTGTCAATGTTGCGCCCTTATTTGGTGGACAATGGCTACAACATGAAGCAAATCGGCATGATGAGCGGACTTTTAGGTACGGGTATGGCGTTCATCGCCTCGTTTTTTGGTGGACTTTGGATACGCCGCATGGGACTTTATCGGGCGCGCATCGTCATGGCTGTTTTCACTTTCCTAACAACGCTCTATTTTGTGGTGCTGTCTTACGTAGAACCTACCCTACTTTTGGTTTGCATCGGCATTGTATTGCTGTGGAGTAGCTACGGCTGTGCCACGATTGTGGTCTATACTTCGGCAATGAACAAGGTGCGTGAGGGTCGTGAGGGTACCGATTTTACCATTCAAACCGTCCTTACCCACATCAGCGGAATGCTCATGCGATTGCCAGTGGCATGGTTGCCGATAGTTTTTCCTACCACGTCTTGTTCCTTACAACCCTATTGGTGGCTGTGGCATCGTTATTTTATGTTCTAACGCTATTCAAAAAAGATAAAAATGAATCTCCAACTGCTCGAAAAATATAATATTCCCGTTCCACGATATACCAGTTATCCGCCTGCAAATTATTTCCATGATTTGTCGGCTGATGCGTTTTTATCTGCTATCGAGCGTTCCAACCACGACAAACACCAACCTTTGGTGTCGTTTTATTTGCACATTCCATTTTGTCGCCACCTTTGTCATTATTGTGGTTGCAACTCTTATGCGATGATGAACGATGATGTAGTGAGAGAATATGTCGATGCGTTGCACCGAGAAATAGACTTGGTGGCAGCTCGTTTGGACGGAAATAGGAAAATTTCGCAAATCCATTATGGTGGCGGAAGCCCAACGGCTATCCCTATAAACTACATCAAGGAACTCAACGACCATCTGCTTTCATTGATGCCTGTCATTGATAAACCTGAAATAGCCATTGAATGCCACCCTGGTTATCTGACCATTGAGGATTGGGAGCAGTTGGTTCAATGTGGTTTCACACGTTACAGTCTTGGCATTCAAGACTTTGACGAGCGAGTACTCAAAGCAGTTAATCGTCGTCCATCGCTCCTTCCAGTGGGCGAAATCGTGTCGTTGCTGCGTGAATCGGGTGCCAATATCAACATGGATTTACTCTATGGACTGCCTTATCAGACCCCTTTGTCGTTCGAAAAGACGGCAGAACAAGCGGCTAACTTGCGCCCCGACCGCCTCGTAACGTTCAGTTATGGGCATGTGCCTTGGGTTCACAAACGCCAACAGATACTCGAAAAATTGGGATTACCAGCAGGCGACGACAAGCAAGAAATGTATAGCCGAGCCGCAAACGTACTCCACCAGGCAGGTTATCAAGGCATCGGAATGGACCATTTCGTTTTGCCTGACGATGAACTCAATATCGCTTTGAAGAACAAACAGTTGCATCGCAACTTTCAAGGCTATTGCACTTTGCGCACAACGGGACAGGTTTATGCCTTTGGAGTAACTGGAATCAGTCAGTTAGGCACTGCTTATGCGCAAAATGGGCGCGACATTCGCACTTACATTGACACCATTCACGACAACCGTTTGTACGTTGAGCGAGGCTATGCCCTATCACGTCAAGAACAAATTGTGCGTGAAGTGATTGAGGCAATGATGTGTAATTATCATTTTTCATGGTCGGAAATTGCTGCAAGACTATCGGTTTCGGTCGATGAAGTGAAGGGTGCAGTGAACTATAACCTTGACAAACTCAAGGAAATGGAAGCCGATGGACTGCTCGTTCTCGGCGAAGATGCCCTTTCGATGACCGAATTTGGGTCGCCTTTCGTGCGAAATGTGGTGGCAGCACTTGACCCATTGATGATAAATTCGGAGAAAAAGTTTTCAAAACCAATCTAATGGAACAGACTAACATGGAGGAAACAAGACTGAAAAACATGGAAAAAACGGCAAAAAAGATGGAAGAACATTGCGAAATAGCCATCATTGGCGCAGGACTTACGGGGCTTACCACAGCTTTTCGCTTGCACCAAAAGGGGCGAAAAGTACACGTCATAGAGCAAGCCAACCACATTGGCGGTGTGATGCAAACCTATCATGTAGACGGTTTTACCATGGAAAGCGGCCCCAACACGGGCGTTGTGTCTTATCCAGAAGTGGCTGAACTCTTTGAAGATTTGAAAGAAGACTGTCGTTTAGAGACTGCTCGTGAGTCGGCAAAACGCAGATTGATATGGAAAGGCAATCGTTTCCACGCACTGCCTTCGGGTTTGGTGAGTGGTATTCGCACGCCGTTGTTTTCCTTTGCCGACAAAATTCGCCTCTTGGGCGAACCTTTCAGAAGCAAAGGCACCGAGCCTGACGAAACAGTCGCCGACTTAGTGGTGCGAAGAATGGGAAAATCGTTTCTCAATTATGCCGTAGACCCTTTCTTATCAGGCATTTATGCTGGAAATCCTCACACATTGATTACACGCTATGCGTTGCCTAAACTTTATAATTTGGAACAAAACTATGGGAGTTTCATCAAAGGCGGAATAGCAAAAGCTAAGGAAACGAAGTCCGAAAGAGACCGTTTAGCGACTAAAAAGGTATTCTCTGCACAAGGCGGACAGTCGCAGTTGGTAAAGGCTTTGGGCAAAGGCATCGGAGCAAACAACATCACTACCCATGCGCAAAATGTTGTTGTGCGCCCTACGAAAGCAGGTTTTCAGGTGGAATATGCCGACAAAAATGGCACGATTCATACGCTCAATTGTCATAAAGTGGTAACAACGTGCGGAGCATACGCCCTCCCAACGTTGCTTCCTTTCGTGGAATCGGCGTTGATGGCAAGGGTAAATAATCTTCATTATGCACCCGTTATTCAAGTGAGTGTGGGCATAAACGACACAAAGGGGGTGGAGCTGAACGCCTTTGGAGGTTTGATTCCTTCTTGCGAACACCAAAAAATACTCGGTATTTTGTATCCGTCTGCGTGCTTCGAAAACCGCTGTCCCGAACACGGAGCGTTACTCTCGTTCTTTATGGGCGGTGTTCGACACCCCGAATATTTGGAAATGAGCGACAACGAACTCACTGCTATCGTAGAAGATGCGCTGCATCGTATGTTGAAATTCCCCGAATCGGTTGGCATTGCTGCCCTTCGCATCTTCCGACATGAGCATGCTATTCCTCAATACGAAAAGAATAGTGGCGACCGTTTTGCGGCTATTGACGAGTTGCAAAAACTTTATCCAGGGCTAATCATCGGAGGAAATCTGCACGGAGGCATTGGAATGGCTGACCGCATCAAGCAAGCGACCAACATTGCAGCACAATTGTAAAGTTTTAAGCGAAACTTAGGAGGAAGGTAAGAGGTAAGAGAGAAAAGAGGCAAGAGAGAAAGAAAAAAGACGTAAGGCGGACGCTTTACTCGTGATGATACGGCTCGCCTTTGATGATAGTGCAAGCTCGATACAACTGTTCCACAAAAATAAGGCGCACCATTTGGTGGGAAAACGTCATCTTCGACAAAGAAATCTTTTCGTTTGCACGGTCGTAAACCGCCTTAGAAAACCCATAAGCACCTCCAATAACAAAGACCAACCGCTTGGCTGTGTTCTGTTTCTTTTGCAACCAATCGGCATAGTCTACCGAACGAAATTCCTTTCCATGTTCGTCTAACAAGACCACCGTATCAGCAGTTTGTATTTCCTTTAAAATCAGCTCGCCTTCCTTTTCCTTTTGCTGTGCTTCCGAAAGCTTTTTCGTGTTTTTTAGTTCGGGAATAGTCGTGATAGTAAACGGCAAATAATGCGAAATACGCTCAACATAATCAGCAATTCCACGCACAAAAATATCGTTGGTGGTCTTTCCCACAAGAATTAAAGTTACTTTCATAAGCACAAGAATATTGATAAAATGATTTTTGGGGGGACTAGTCTGACTAGTTTGACTAGTTTGACTAGTTTGACTAGTCAGACTAGTCCCCCAACCCCCAAAAAACTTCCTCCTATTTCCGCTTAGGATTTTTCGGGAACCAGCCTTTTTCGACACGTTTCACCTGCTCAAAAAGTTCGCCAATGCCCCATAAGAGCGATGCACCCGTAACGCCCAACAGCGCAGACCAAAAGATACTGGCTACGAACAAAGCACAAACGCAACAAACCACGCCGCTAACCAGCCAAATCCACCAACCATGCGTACCAAAATAATACTCCCACTTAATGACAATTGGGTGCAAAAGTCCTATAATAAGAAAGGTGCAAACAGCTAAAATTACCCCTTCAAAGTTAAAATCCATCGTTATCGTTTTAAATAGAGAATACAAAAATACAAAAAATATCACGAAATAGACCTATATTCGCAAAAAAAATCGTATTTTTGCAGAAAAGACAGGGGGACATTGCCCCACTAAAAAATATTTTAATCAGGTAACTATGCAAAATAAAGAACTTATCGCACAGTGTGAACAAAAAGCCAATGAATGGCTAAAACCAGCTTTCGACGAAGCAACACGCAACGCCGTAAAAGCAATGATAGACAACGAGAACAAAGAAGAACTCGTAGAATCATTCTATAAAGACCTTGAGTTTGGAACTGGTGGCTTGCGTGGAATCATGGGCGCAGGCTCAAACCGCATGAACATCTACACCGTAGGTATGGCAACACAAGGATTTGCCAACTATCTCAAGATAAATTTCAAAGACAAAGAACAAATTTCGGTTGTCGTTTGCCACGACTGCCGCAACAACTCACGCCTCTTTGCCGAAACCGTTGCCAACATCTTCTCGGCTAACGGAATAAAGGTATATCTATTCGAGGAAATGAGACCAACACCAGAATGCTCATTTGCTATTCGCCACTTCAAGACACAAGGCGGTGTAAACATCACAGCCAGCCACAACCCACGCGAATACAACGGCTACAAAGCCTACTGGGACGATGGCGCACAGGTATTGGCACCACACGACAAGGGTATCATTGAACAAGTGAACCTCGTGAAAATCGAAGACGTGAAGTTTGAAGGCAACAAAGAACTCATTGAAATCATCGGCGAAGAAGTAGACAAAGTTTACCTCGAAATGGTAAAAACTGTTTGCATCGACCCAGAAGTTATCAAGCGTCAGCACGACCTTAGCATCGTTTACACACCATTGCACGGAGCAGGACGTGTCATGATTCCAAAGGCATTGCGCGATTGGGGATTCACAAACATTCACTGCGTAGAAGAACAAATGGTAAAAGACGGAAACTTCCCAACCGTAGACCGTCCAAATCCAGAAATTGCAGAAGCACTCACACTCGGACTTCGTGATGCGAAAAAGATTGATGCCGACATCTTAATGGCTTCCGACCCTGACGCTGACCGTGTAGGTATGGCTTGTAAGGATAGCAATGGTGAGTGGATTCTCATCAATGGTAACCAAACTTGCTTGCTCTTCCTTTGGTACATCATCACCAATCGCCAAGCATTGGGCAAAATGACACCAAAAGACTACATCGTAAAGACTATCGTTACAACCGAAGTGATTGCTGAAATTGCCAAGAAACAAAACATCGAAATGCGCGATTGCTACACAGGGTTCAAGTGGATTGCCCACGAAATAGCTATCTCAGAAGGCAAAAAGAACTACATCGGTGGTGGCGAAGAAAGCTACGGCTTCATGGCATCTGACTTCAATCGTGATAAGGACGCTGTAAGTGCTTGCTCACTCTTAGCAGAAATTTGCGCATACGCAAAAGATAAGGGCAAAACTCTCTACGACCTCCTCATGGACATCTACCTTGAATATGGATTCAGCGAAGAATTTACAATCAACGTAGAACGACCAGGAAAGAGCGGAGCAGAAGAAATTCAACAAATGATGTGCGATTTCCGTGCCAACCCTCCAAAAGAACTCGCTGGCAGCAAGATTTGTCTATGGAAAGACTTCCAATCGCTCGAAGCAATCGACGACAAAGGCAACAAAACAAAACTCGAAATGCCTGACACCAGCAACGTATTGCAATGGTTCTGCACAGACGGCAATAAGGTAAGTGTACGCCCTTCAGGAACAGAACCAAAGATTAAGTTCTATCTTGAAATCAAGGACAAGATGCAAACTGCTGCCGATTATGCTGCCTGCCGTGCTCGTGCTCACGAAAAAATTGAAGCCATTCGCAAACAATTAGGCGTTTAAAACAGGCTAAACGTAGCGCTTCAAAGCGTTATCGTAACTCTAAAATAAAGGAAATCCACCTCTATTATCAAGGTGGGTTTCCTTTTTTCATGCTCTCTTAATTTTTCTCATGCAAAAATATAAAAAAAAATGCGCCCTTTTCCTGAATAATTCATTATATTTGTGGGGAAAAAAATAAGACAGCCTATGGGAAGAACCAAATTTTCTGCCGACGAAATAAAAGGTATTGCTAAACTTTTGCGCCTGAAAAATGCTGGCAATCGCTACCAACAGAAGTTGGTACGCCACGATTTGCGTGTCGATTACGAATTTAATATTTCTGATTTCAACCAACCAGGTAAAGCCTTTGGCGAAGCGGAGTTGCAAGCGGCTATCCAGCGTGGGGCAATAGAAATTCTTGACGACCAAACCATTGCCGATATGAAAGCCAAACGAGCAAGGGACAAAGCTCGTGATGAAGCGAAAAGAACGCAAGAAGCCGTGGCGAGCGGAGAGCAAACCTCATGGCAAGATGCTATGAAAGCGTGGGAAGAATGGGAAAATAAAGAAGCTAATTCGTGAAAAAATCATGCTTAAAACATTATTAAAATTATACTTTATAAAGAAAAAACGTGAATTTAAATGGGTAAAATTCTTTCTTACCCTTTACTTTTACGCTATCTTTTTAGTTGTTATCCTCTCGTCATGGTTGGGCATTTCCGACGGAATGAAAACCACCATGATAGGTTTACTCGACAAAATAGAGTGGGCAATGGTGGTGCCAATCATGCTGCCTCATTGATTTTGCCCGATTTTATAACCAAATTGCTCCTCAAAGACGATTCGGCAATTATGGATAACTATCTGAAAACCCGACCTGTAAAGGAAGAAACGTGGAATAAATTTGTGATGATTTCCACCTTTTTCGACTTCTTCAATCTCTCGTGGTCTTTGCCGTTGGCTGTGTTCCTCTTCTTTGCTGCGCCGCCACTTGTTGCCCTTCTGTCAGCCCTTTTGCTGTTTATGGTGTCGTTTGTCAATTCGCTTGCCGTTACCACCTTCCGCAAAGCAAAGGGGTGGGAATATAAAATGGCTATCATCGTGGGCTGGTTGGTATGGCAACCCATAACTTTGTTCCATTCGTTCAACATCTTTGGAATGGGATGGGGCATACATTACCTTTACTTCTTCGTCTTGAACACTGTGGCTTTGCTGCTCTGTATCAAGTATTTAAACTTCCTTCCACAATACGATGAAAGTCAAAACAAGAAGGAAAAACATAAGAAATTCAACAATAAAAACTCGTGGTTCTTCATCGAAATGCGCCCATACAGACGAGGCAAACGATTGAAAATGATTCTTTTCTTTCCTCTTATCTTCATCGTGCAAGCCTATTTAAGTGTACATGGCGAAAGCGACACGATAGATTTAGATGCCTTTTGGTTCTATTTTGGAATAGTAGGCGGTGGCGAACTCATCTTGCAACAGACTTTTGCTATTGAGGGAGCTTACTTTGACGGTATATGGTCGCGCCCTATTAGTGTTGAAAAACTCCTCCTTCGCAAGTATTATTTCGGTTGTACGGCTACATTTGTAACGGCTTTGCTGATGCTTCCCCTTTTGTTTATGTATCCGCTCGTGGAATACTTTTACACCTATTTTGCTGCTTTGACACTTTCTTTGGGCTTTGTAAACGTGGGAATGCTTACCTATTGTTTTACCAATAAGGCGTTGGACATTAATGCTTCAGGCAAGTTTAACACACAGGGGGCTAACTTTTCGGGCAGTGCCTTTGCCTTAGTCTTCACGTTTATGTTTGCGCCTATGTTGCTTTTCATCTTCCTTCCCCTTTGGGTGGCAAGTACGATAATGCTCGTCGTGGGCATGATAGGCATCAGTGGGCATCGCTACTTTATTAAACGCATTGCTCAACGCTTCATAGCCAAACGATACAAGCATTTTGAACGATTTCGTTAAGCCACACGAAGCATGCAAATGAGTGAAACGAAATTTGAACATGCTCGTGGCGAGAAATAGAACCTTTCGAGTTATGATACTTTGTAGGGGCGTGATTTATCACGTTCCTAATACACTAAAATTTGCGGAGAGGAACGGAATAAATTCCGCCCCTACAAAGTATCATAACTTGCCAGAAAGCAGCTATTTTGCACTCTAAAAGAGAATGATTTCGTTAAGCCATACGAAGCATGCAAACGGAATGAAATGCAGTTTAATCATGCTCGTGGCGAGAAATCGCACTTTGAAAAAGAAAACCGAATTTTAACAGAAAAGAAAACCGATTATGGAAATAAAGATAGAAAATTTAAAGAAAATTTACGGTGAAAATACCGTTATCGACATACCCGAATTTACCATCTCTGACGGACAACTCATTGGGTTAGTGGGCAATAATGGTGCAGGAAAAACCACGTTGATGCGTTTAATGCTCGACCTTATCAAGGCAAACGAGGGTAGAGTGTTGTCGAATGGAAATGCTGTCAATGAGGATTTTGCATGGAAACAATATACGGGTTCGTTCGTGGATAAGAGTTTTTTGATAGATTTCTATACACCCGAAGAATTTTTCCAGTTCATTGCCGATGCTTACGACATTGATAGCGAAACCTTAGAGGAGCGTTTGCAAGAATTTATGCCCCTTATGCGTGATGAAATTTTGGGTACAGGCAAACTCATTCGTGAGTTTTCGGAAGGCAATCGTCAGAAAATTGGTATCATCGGAGCAATGATTGTGCGCCCCGAATTATTGATATTAGACGAACCTTTCAACTATCTTGACCCTTCATCACAAATCAATATTGCCAAAATTATTCATCAAGTGAACCAAAAATATGGCACAACCGTGTTGATTTCGAGCCACAATCTCAACTTCATTTCAGAAATTTGCAGTCGAGTAGTACTCATGGAGAAAGGTAAAATCATCAAAGATATGAACAACGAAAACCAAGAAGCCACCCACGAAATGGAAGATTATTTTAACCAATAAAGCCTCTCCTACCCCCTCCGCAGGGAGAGGAATTCAAAACTTGCTCGTGGCGAGAAATAGAACCTTTCAAGCAATGATACTTTGTAGGGGCGTGATTTATCACGTTCCTCTCCGCAAATTTTAGTGTATTAGGAACGTGATACGAGTTGTTGAGCAAAGCGAAAAAATCACGCCCCTACAAAGTATCATAACTTGCCAGAAAGCAGCTATTTTGCACTCTAAAAGAGAACGATTTCGTAAGCCACACGAAGCATGCAAAAGAGCAAAGCGAAATTTGTACATGCTCGTGGCGAGAAATCGCACTTTGGAAAAGAACTTTTTTAGCACCACTGACAAGACTAATTATCTTACTAATTTACAAAAAGAAACAGGCTGTTTTGACTCCAAAAATAGGCTGTTTTTTCTTGCAAAAGCATAGATTTTCATTTCCGAAAGCAATTTTTGATTTTGTAAAAATAACTCATCTACCTGACAAAC
>NZ_BAIS01000021.1 GCF_000613345.1 Prevotella disiens JCM 6334 = ATCC 29426
GGAGTTCAAAACAATAGGTTTTGAAAATAAAAGCATATCAACCATTATTTCAGAGGAATTTTTCTATTGGTTTAAAAGTACTTAAAGAAGCAAATGTGGTTTACACTTGCGATAAATCCAAGCACGCCTATAAGTTCAATAAGGTTGAGAAATTAAACCAACGATTTCGTTAAGCCACACGAAGCATGTAAATGAGTGAAACGAAATTTGAATATGGTCGTGACGAGAAATAGAACCTTTCGAGCAATGATACTTTGTAGGGGCGTGATTTATCACGTTCCTCTCTGCAAATTTTAGTGTATTAGGAACGTGATAAATCACGCCCCTACAAAGTATCATAACTTGCCAGAAAGCAGCTATTTTGCACTTTGAAAAAGAACGTTAAATTCCATCAAGCAGATACGCTGGAACGTATTATGACACGTGTAAAAGATACATTAGGTGTAACCATCAATCGTTTCCGTGCTGATTGTGGTTCCTTTTCAAAAGACATCATTAAAACCATTGAGAAACATTGTAACCTATTCTATATCAGAGCTAACAACTGCTCAAGAAGATATGAAGATTTTTAAAGAATAGCTTCAAACTCTTTGCTGAATTTTATCTTCCCCATTCCCTATGGGTAAGGGAACTTGTGTCCAATAACCAACCTATTTGTAGTAAGTTGAGCAAAAAAATGACAAATCGACCTTTCTCGTAGGGTTAAATGAAACGCAAACAAGTTTTGAAACAAACAAGGAAATTGTTTGCGAAAATAAGGATAAATTTAATATTGCACTGGAGAAAAAATAATATTTGTAACCACGTCTTTGCTTACAAATTTAAAATAAAATAGGAGTGAAATTCAATCGTAGAATTTCACTCCTTTATTTATATAAGCACCTTATGTTGTTTATCTCATATTGCGACCATGGCAATTCTTAAACTTTTTGCCACTTCCGCATGGACATGGGTCGTTAGGACGTGGCATCTTCTCTGCCATATAAGGTGTGCGTTGAGGCTGTTGGGCAGTTTCACGCGTATCGTGATGAGCGGCAGCTTGCTGATTTTGGTCAATCAAGTCGTCTTTTGTTTCCTCATAACGTTGTACATGTTGCTCTGGAGCAGCTTCTCGTATTTCTTCAGCTGGTTGCATTTCTGGAATCTGACCACGCATCAATACGCTTGCTGTACGATTGTTCATGTCGTTAATCATGTTGTCCCAAAGTTTCACACTTTCAAGTTTGAAGATGAGTAATGGGTCTTTTTGTTCATATGACGCATTTTGTACAGAGTGGCGTAAATCGTCCAATTGGCGTAAGTTTTCTTTCCAATCATCGTCAATGAGGTGGAGAAGAATAACTTTCTCAAACTGCTTTACAACTGATTTTGCTTCCGAATCGTATGCTTCTTTTAAGTCGCAAGGAATATTGTAAACACGCTTACCATCAGTAATAGGCACCATGATGCGTTCATACATCGCACCTTGATTTTCGTAAACTTCTTTAATGATAGGCCATGCTACGGTTTGAATGCGTTCGGTCTTACGTTCAAAGTTTTGGATTGCAGCTTGAAAACTACGTTCTGCCAACTCTTCTTTATTTGCACTTGCTAATTCAGCTTCGGTAAATGGGCATTCCATAGCCAAAACTTTGAGGAATTCTTCTACGCAACCTTCATAATCGTTTGATTCAATAATATTCAAGCAACGGTCCCAAATGATGTTTGAAATATCCATACCGATGCGTTCACCCATGAGAGCGTGGCGGCGCTTTTCGTAAATTACGGTACGTTGCTTGTTCATCACATCATCGTATTCGAGCAAACGTTTACGAATACCGAAGTTATTTTCTTCAACCTTCTTCTGAGCGCGTTCAATACTATTTGAAATCATTGAACTTTCGATGCGTTCACCTTCCTCGAAACCGAGTTTGTCCATCACCTTTGCAATACGTTCTGAACCGAAAAGACGCATCAATTTGTCTTCCAAAGAAACGTAGAACACAGAAGAACCTGGGTCGCCTTGACGTCCTGCACGACCACGTAACTGTCGGTCTACACGACGACTTTCGTGGCGTTCGGTACCGATAATTGCTAAACCACCAGCTTCTTTTACTTCTTTAGAAAGCTTGATGTCGGTACCACGACCTGCCATGTTGGTAGCAATGGTAACTGCACCGAGCCCATTGATTGACTGACCAGCTTCTGCAACGATTTGTGCTTCCTTTAAGTGTTGCTTAGCGTTCAATACTTGGTGTGGAATTTTGCGCATATTGAGCATCTTACTCAGCAATTCACTGATTTCCACAGAGGTAGTACCTACCAAACAAGGACGACCACTATTGCGCATTTCTTCGATTTCTTCGATAACGGCAGCATACTTTTCACGAGCGGTCTTGTAGACACGGTCTTCCATATCCTTGCGTTGGATAGGACGGTTGGTAGGAATTTCAACAACATCAAGTTTGTAGATGTCCCAAAATTCACCTGCTTCAGTTGAAGCCGTACCCGTCATACCTGACAACTTGTGGTACATACGGAAGTAGTTTTGAAGGGTAATGGTAGCAAAAGTTTGTGTAGCAGCTTCCACTTTTACATGTTCTTTTGCTTCTACAGCTTGGTGTAAACCATCGCTCCAACGGCGTCCTTCCATGATACGACCCGTTTGTTCGTCAACGATTTTTACTTCACCGTCAAGCACAACATACTCATCGTCTTTATTAAACATGGTATAAGCCTTGAGCAATTGTTGCAAAGTATGTACACGTTCGCTTTGTACACCATAGTTGCTCATCATTTCGTCTTTCTTATCGATATAAGCTTGCTCATCAATTTTCTTTTCTTCTTTTTCCTTTTCAAGTGCTGATAACTCGGTTGTAATATCAGGAAGAACGAACAAAGTATCATCGCTAACTTCTTTTGCAAGCCATGCTCCACCCTTATCGGTAAGGTCGCATGAGTTCAACTTCTCGTCTGTTACAAAATAAAGAGGTTCTACAGCCTTTGGCATTTCACGGTTGTTGTTAGCCATATAATACTCTTCAGTTTTTAACATGCCCGACTTGATGCCTTCTTCAGAAAGGAACTTAATGAGCGCCTTGTTCTTTGGAAGTGCTTTGTGTGAACGATAAAGGGCAAGGAAACCTTCTTCAAGCATCGTTGAACGCTCTTTGTCGTCCTTTATGTTGAGCGCTTGTGCTATCTTTGTACGAGCTTCGGCAAGAAGTTCGGTAGCTTGTTTGCGTTGAACCTCAAAGAGTTTTTGTACCAATGGTTGATATTCTTCAAACATTTGGTCATCGCCCTTTGGAACAGGTCCACTAATAATAAGAGGTGTACGAGCATCATCGACCAGAACTGAGTCCACCTCATCGACAATCGCATAATTGTGCTGACGTTGTACAAGGTCAGCAGGTGAAACTGCCATATTGTCACGCAAGTAGTCGAAACCAAATTCGTTATTTGTACCGAAAGTAATGTCAGCTTGGTAAGCTTTACGACGTTCAGGAGAATTAGGTTGGTGCTTGTCAATACAATCAACTGAAAGACCATTAAACTCGTAAAGAGGCCCCATCCATTCAGAGTCACGTTTAGCAAGATAGTCGTTCACTGTAACAACGTGTACACCATTGCCAGTCAAAGCGTTAAGGAATACAGGCAAGGTAGCCACGAGAGTTTTACCTTCACCCGTTGCCATTTCTGCAATTTTACCTTGGTGAAGTACGGTACCACCGAAAAGTTGCACATCATAGTGTACCATTTCCCATTTAAGGTCGTTGCCACCAGCTGTCCAATGGTTGTGATAATAAGCCTTATCACCTTCAATGGTAACGAAATCTTTATTTGGGTCGGCTGCCAACTCGCGGTCGAAGTCGGTAGCAGTAACGATTGTTTCTTCGTTTTCAGTAAAGCGACGAGCAGTATCTTTTACGATTGAGAAAGCTACTGGCATTACTTCGTTCAAAGCATTCTCGTAGTTTTCTAACGCTTCTTTCTCAATTTTATCTATCTTATTGAATATTTCTTCACGTTCGTCGATAGGTGTTGCTTCAATTTGCTCACGGAGTTTTGCTATTTCTTCACGTTGTTGCTTACCTGCATCTTGAACAAATTGTTGAATTTCCTTTGTTTTAGCACGTAAATCATCGTTGCTTAATTCTTTGATTTGTGGATATACTTCCTTTACTTTATTAACAAACGGCTGAATGAGTTTCATGTCGCGTGTTGATTTATCGCCGAAGAGCGATCTCATTAATTTTGTAAAATTCATTATAATGTATGTTTGTGGTGGGCATTTTACGCTTTATTTCCACCTTTATTAATATGTTTTATTTCCTTTTAATCACTATTTTGCACTACTAAAGCGCTATTATGAAATAAAACAACTGGGTGCGCGAATAAGAATAGCAGAGCTTATCGAAGGATTTGGTAGGTAGATAGATTCTACTTTGCTTTGCTTTTCTAATTTTCCAACGTTATAATAAAATACTTTGTTGTGTCTGTCGAGTAGGGCAATGCGTGTGGTTAACGGCTCTTTATTGTCCTCTTTGTGTATATTTTTATAGGCTTCAATGACTGAAAGAATATCAGTCTCAACTCCTTTCAGTTCTAAATGGTTGCAAAACTCCTCCAAAGTAGAATTACCCAATGCCGCTTTGAGCGCAGACTGATAGGTCTGAGCTTCAACGCCAGTAGCTGCTAAAACAACGAGCAATGCGGTAATGTACTTATTCATTATATTGCAATTCTTTCGTTTGTAGTATTACTAAACTTTGCCAACCACAAATGGTAGCCGCAATTAACAAGCAAGAATAGTGCCACAATTAGTATTGGCAGTGGTATTCTTTGAAAAAAACTTCCCAAAAGCCCAATAAAAATCGATATTCCCCAAGCTCCAAACCACCAATGACTCTTCTTTTGGCGAATGTTTTTGATTATTTTAGGGAGGAAAATTAAGCATAGAGGATTGAAAATGAAGATAATCATGTTCAAACTTACGCAAGGGTGTTGCGAGAATACCATTGCGAAAAGTAATAAACCAATCATTCCAGCAATCAATAGCAAGGATAAATCCCATACCCAATACACTTTCTTTTGTTTGTATTCTATTAAAACAATGACAGTTGCAAAAATTCCAAAGATAATTGCTACTTGCATTGGTGTGATAGGATATTCCTTTTCGGTAAGCGTCTGATTGGGTTGTAGTAAAATTGCTGTACTTTTTACCAATGGTTGCCCATTATGCAGTCCGCTTTCTATATACTTTCTAAGATTATCAGGTAGGAAAAGCTTTTGCTCTCTCGTAGCAACAGACAAGTCAGCTGTTACACCTAATAATATATCTTCGCCAAATTGCGTCCAAATATCGTTTTTATTCCATTCGTGAATCATCTCACGATAAGTAGGGAGTACCGTTTTGGTGTCAGCGTAAAAGGTAGTTTTGCCTTTTAGTTTGTCAAGTAAAATGTGTTGCGCCCTTGTTGTGCAGTTATCGTAGAAGAAATTGTAGCGATAAACAACATTTTCGGGACGTAAATTTTCCCTTAAAGCCGTGAAAATTTGATATTTTTCCTCTTTCGAAAGATTGAGTTTTTGCTCTATAACGCCACGTCCTTCGTAAGAATATTGAAATAACATTTCTTCCATAGACTCAATGCCGACACGATAATCGGTAAGTCCAAAGATGAAACGTGGAATAAACATGGATTGAGAAAGTGAGAAAAGACCGTAATTAATGGAAAGGTCGTTGCCATTGCGTAAGTCGTTGTATCTGATAGCAGTATGTCCATATTGCGACCACGACTCTTCTCCTGGTGTACAGGTGAGTAAAGAAATCTCAACCGAGTCCGAATATGTCAATGTTTGAGAATTTGCGACCAGTGGAAAGACTGAAAGCAAAAATAAAATTGTAATATATTCTACAACCTTCTTCATTTACTCCGCAAAGGTAATGAAAAAGTGTGATACCGCAAAGAAAGCTTATTAAAAATCAAAATACCATATATAATTTCCATGATATCATTTTTTTTTAATAACTTTGCACTGTTTATATTTTGAAATAACAAATAAATGAAGAAAATATTATCTGCAGTCCTCTTCGTAGCCATGTCTGTTTCAGCATGGGGACAGAGTGGTACGAACTCTCCTTATAGCCAATTTGGCTTAGGAACATTGGCACCGCAATCAACAGGGTTTAATAGAGGTATGAATGGATTGGCTTATGGTTTCCACGAACATAACCAAATTAACTATCAAAACCCTGCTTCGTATTCTGAGTTAGACTCTTTGTCATTCATTTTTGATGCGGGAGTAAGTTTGCAAATAACTAACTTTGAAGAATATGGGCGTAAGAAAAATGCAAATAATGGTGATATTGAATACATTAATGCTGCTTTTCGTGCATTCAAACATGTGGGTGTTAGCTTTGGTTTGATGCCTTATACGAATGTAGGATTCAAGTATAGTAATAAAGAAAATGTAAACGCATTTCCAAGTACATCTATCCAAAATGCTACTTATTCTAATACCTTCTCTGGAAAAGGTGGGCTTCGTCAGGTTTATCTTGGTATAGGTTGGGAACCTTTCCGTGGCTTTGCATTTGGTGCAAACATTTCTTATCTTTGGGGAAGTTTAGAGAGAAATATCGAAAACAGCTATAGCGACAAGTTCATAAAGACACTTTCAAAGGAATATAATATTGACGTGAATAGTTATAGAGCCGATTTTGGTTTGCAATATACCCAGAAATTATCAAGAAAAAATGCTTTAACGTTCGGCTTGACCTACGCTTTGGGACATAAACTCAATTCAGATGCAGAATGTAATATTATCTCAAAAAACTCGCAGACAGGCGTTAGCGATACAACGCATTATAGTCTTGAAGATGCCATAAAGTTACCTCATGTGTTTGGAGTAGGTGTGATGTTTAATCATAATAACCGCTTAAAATTAGGGGTTGATTATCAATTACAGCAGTGGGGTGCTTTAGAAATTCCTCAATTTAATGTAATTAATAATGTGGCAAGCTATAAAGCGGCTAAAGGATTGCTTTCTGACCAACATAAAATTACATTAGGTGGAGAGTATTGTAAGGGCGAACGCTATCGTGGATTCTTCAGTCGTATGCATTATCGAGCAGGTGTAAGTTACGCAACCCCTTACGTTAAAATCAATGGACAGGACGGTCCTCGTGAAATTTCAGCAAGTCTTGGCTTTGGTATTCCAATAGTAAACAATTATAACAATAGAAGCATCTTAAATATTAGTGCTGAATGGGTAAACCGTAGTGCGACAGGATTAATAAAGGAAAATATGTTCCGCATTAATGTTGGACTTACTTTCAACGAGCGTTGGTTTGCTAAATTTAAGGTGCAATAAGATATTAAAAATATAGAATAGGTGGATTTTAAAACGACAGGTCATAAGAAATTAGCATGAATAAGAGCAAGTTTTTCATAGTATGTACGTTTATTGCATCTTGTTTCGTGTCATTTTTAACTTCATGTAATAAAAGTCGTTCGCATACAGCTCCTGCCATTCGTGAGAAAGACTCTGTTCCTATCATGACAACCTATGGTGTAAATACATTAATTTCAGATTCTGGTGTCATAAAATATCGCATTGTGGCAGAAGAATGGGAAGTGAATGAAAATAAAAAACCATCACGGTGGAGTTTTAATAAAGGGCTTTTATTGATGCAATTTGATTTAAAAAAGCATGTTGTTGGTTACATGCAATGCGATACCGCTATCTATTTCGATAAAATTCATCGTTGGGAATTACATGGAAATGTGAGGATTGTAACTGCTCAGAAAACACAATTTTATAGTAATGAACTTTTCTGGGACGAACAAAATCACGAGATTTGGTCAAATGTTTATTCTCATTTAAAAACGCCAGAGAAAGAATTAGAGGGAAATTGGTTTAAGAGTGATGAGCAAATGACTCGCTATGAGATACGCCAAGTTAAAGGGTGGGGTATCTTCAAAGAGCAAGAATTTAACCCAAATTCAATGCAAAATGTGCCGTTAGCTCCTATTGATACATTATCAAAAGCCAATTTTAAAGGCAAAATATTTAAACGATAAAAGAAGTTGGATACAAGTTTAATAGTTGGAATTATCATATCATTGACATTATCTGCATTCTTTTCAGGAATGGAGATTGCTTTTGTTTCGAGCAATAGAATGTTAGCAGAAATGGATAAAGAAAAGAATGGATTTGCTCAAAAGTGTATTCATATCTTTTATAAGAATCCAAATGGTTTTGTTTCCACCATGCTCGTTGGGAATAATATCGTGCTTGTTTTGTATGGAATATTATTTGCTAACCTCTTCAATGCTACATTATTTTTATCTTTTCCACCCGCCACACAAGTAATTTTAAATACTCTCCTTTCTACTTTAATCGTTGTTTTTACAGGCGAATTTATTCCGAAATTATTATTTAAGAGTAGTCCCAATAGTCTACTTACCTTCTTTTCTCCTTTAGCTTACTTGTTTTTTATAATTCTTTGGCCTATAAGCAGGTTCTCCACTTTCCTCTCTCGCATGATTTTGAAGTCTATTGGCGTTAAAATGGACGAGATAAAGAACAATGGAACTTTCACAAAAGTAGATTTAGACTACTTGCTTCAGAGTTCTATTGATAATGCAAAGAATGATGGAAGTATAGAGGAGGAAGTCAAAATATTCCAGAATGCGTTAGATTTTACAGATACAAAAGTAAAAGATTGTATGATTCCTCGTACAGAAATTAACGCCGTTGATATTGATTGTACTGCCACTGATTTACAACAAATGTTCATAGAAAGTGGAAATTCTAAAATTATTGTGTACAAAGAAGATATTGACCACATCGTAGGATACATACACTCTTCCGAAATGTTTAAAAACTTTCAGGAATGGCGTGAGCATGTTCGTGAAATGCCTTTCGTACCAGAAACAATGCCTGCTCAGAAATTGATGCAAACTTTTTTACAGCAGAAGAAAAGTTTAGGAGTAGTGGTTGATGAGTTTGGAGGAACGAGTGGTATCATTTCTTTGGAAGATATAGTCGAGGAAATCTTTGGCGAAATTGAAGATGAACACGACAACTCAAACTATATTGCCAAGCAAATAACCGATAACGAATACATACTTTCTGCTCGATTAGAAATAGAAAAAGTGAATGATATGTTTGGTTTAGATTTGCCAGAAAACGATGATTATATGACCATAAGTGGTTTCATTTTATACGAATATCAGAGTTTTCCTAAATTAAATGAATTAGTGAAAATTGGTAAGTTTGAGTTTAAGATAATCAAGAATACAATGACAAAAATAGAACTTGTAAAGCTAAAAGTCAAGAAATAGTGCATTTTCTTCGGTAAATATTACTTTAATTATGTTTTTCTTTGTATTTTTGTAGGCAATTTTTTGCAAACATAAGGAATAATCAAAAATAAAAATAATAAAAATGGCAGCATTAGGAAAAATTAGACAGAGAGGCATCACGCTGATAATTATTATCGGTTTGGGTCTTTTTGCATTTATTGCTGAAGAAGCTTTCCGCTCATGTAGCGGTATTAAAGGTGAAGCCAAACAGCAAGTCGGCGAAATCTTAGGTGAAAAAATTAATGTACAAGATTTTCAGAAACTTGTAGAAGAGTATCAAGATGCTATTAAGTTCACAATGCAACGTGATAACTTATCTGAAGATGAGCTCAATCAAGTAAAAGACCAAGTTTGGCAGCAAATGGTTACAAATCATGTAATCGAAGCTGATGCAAAGAAAGTTGGTTTATCGGTTACGGAACAAGAATTGCAAAATGTACTTAACGAAGGTACCGACCCAATGCTTGCACAAACTCCTTTTAAAAATCAGCAAACAGGTCGTTTCGATGTTACTATCTTGAAGCAATTCCTTGATGAGTATAACAAGGTTAAGACTGCTAATCCACAGCAAGCTGAACAAATGAAGGCTGCTTACAACTATTGGATGTTCGTAGAGAAAAATCTTCGTTCGCAATTATTAGGACAAAAGTTCCAAGCACTCTATGCTGGTTGTGTTCTTTCTAACAAGGCTGAAGCTAAACTTGCTTTTAAAGATGAAAATGAAGAAGCTCAAGTGCAATTGGCATCTATGGCTTATAGCTCAATTAAAGACGCTGATATAAAAGTTACAGACGAAGACTTAAAGGCTAAGTATGAAGAACTAAAGCCAATGTTCCGTCAAACTATCGAAACACGTGATATTAAATATGTAGACTACAAGATTTCAGCAAGCCAAGCAGACCGTAATGCCTTGAATAAGGATATGGCAGCTTACCAGCAACAATTGGCAACAGCAGTTGACCCAGCTTTGGTTGTAAGCAAGAGCGGTAGTCTTATTCCATATTTAGGACTACCTGTTAGCAGCAAGGCTTACCAACAATACCCTGATATTGCTTCAAAAATTGACTCTTTGGGTGTTGGTACAACAGCTGTTACACCAAATGCACAAGACAATACATTGAATATTGTACGCATAATGAGCAAGGCTCAATTGCCTGACTCTGTTCAATTCCGTCAAATTCAAGTGGGAGCTGCAACAAAAGAACAAGCAGCTACAAAGGCAGACTCTATCCAAAAGGCATTAGCAGGTGGTGCTGACTTCGAAGCAATTGCTAAGCGTTATGGTCAAGCAGGTGAGAAAGTTTGGTTTACAGGTCAGCAATATGAAAATTCAACATCAATGAACCAAGATAACCGCCAATACATTAATGCTATTATGAATGGCGAAGTTAATGGCATTCAGAATGTTGTACTCACACAAGGCAATGTAATTCTTCAGGTTCTCGATAAGAAAGCAATGACAACCAAAACTACTGCTGCTATCATCAAGAAGGTTATAGACTTCTCTAAGGATACTCGTAGCGCAGCATTCAATAAGTTCTCTGAATATGTAGCTAAGGGTGCAACTCTTGCTGATTTAGAAAAGAATGCTGGTAAGTATGGTTATAGAGTTCAAGAGCAAAAGAACATCTCTACTGCACAGCACGATGTTGTAGGTGTTCGTGCTACTCGCGAAGCTTTGAAGTGGATATTTGAAGCTAAGGAAGGCGATATTTCTCAGCTTTACGAATGTGGCGATAACGACCACTTTATGGTAATTGCTCTTACAAAAGTACACCCACAGGGCTATCGTTCATGGGACGATGCTGAAGTAAAGGAAATCTTGAAGCGTGAAGTTATCAAAGATAAGAAGGCAGAACAATTCATGGCGAAGTTGAAAGGTGTTAATACCATTGCAGCTGCTCAAGCTAAGGGTGCTAAAGTAAGCATGGTTAATCAAATTACATTTGCTGCTCCTGCTTTCATTCAAGCAACTGGTGCTGCAGAACCTGCTCTCTCTGGAGCTGTTGCAGCTACTGCCACAGGTAAATTCTCTAAGAATCCTGTTAAGGGCAATGCTGGTGTGTATGTTTTCCAAGTTATTAAGAAAGCAATGCGTGCTGGCGTTAAGTATGATGAAGCTAAGCAAATGCAAATGTGCATGCAACAAAACATGCAAATGGCAAGCAGCTTTATGCAAGATTTGGTTTTAAATGCAAATGTTGTAGATAACCGCTACTTGTTCTTCTAAGCTAAGTTTTAAATATTAAATATAAAAAAAGGGGGATTTGTAAATAGCAAATTCACCTTTTTTTACTTTTTGATTTTGTATATCATACGAGAAATTAAATGTTAAGGCTGGTTCTATAAATTAGCTTTGTTAGATTTTGAACTTACATTTTGAACCAAAAATGGAGCAAGCCGAATGCAATCAAACTTGTTTGAATTGTTGAGGCGCAGCCCGTTTTATATAAAAAGAAGCCAAAAGATAACAAAACGTATTTCATAAAATTTAATGACAATATGTGGTGGTAATTTATAGAACCAGCCTTAAGACTATTCCTTTAATGATGAAACTTTTTTATATTGCACTATTTCTCTTGTTTATGTCTACCAAGACTGCTGCACAGAATGAAATTCATGTAGCTAATATAGCCAAAATAGAAGTTAACGACTTAAAGAAAGCAAAAGCATATTATAAAATAGCTCAGCAATATTCTTCAGAACTTAAATACGAAGAAGCCCATCATTATTATTTACTTGCTGCCAATGAAGGATTGGTAGCTGCCTATTTAGAGGTTGGAATGGATAATTTCAGTGGTTGTGGCACAGCGCAGAATTATGCCGAAGCCTTAAAATGGGTGCGTAAATCGGCTGAAGTAGGCGAAGCGAATGGACAATTTCAATTGGGTGAATTTTATTTTTATGGAAATTGTGGACTTGAAAAAGATGCAACAAAGGCTGTTGAGTGGTATCTACTTGCCGCCAAACAATCCTATAGCGATGCTATTACAGCGTTAGCTTATTGTTATGAGCAAGGAATTGGCGTTCAAGAAAATAAAGAAGAAGCATATAACTGGTATTTATTATTGGCAAAAGAAGGCGAATTGATTTCACAATATGAGGTTGGGAAATATCTTTTGGAGCGTAACATGCCGCCAAATGATACCAAAGAAGGAATTAAATGGCTTAAAAAATCAGCGAAACAAGGCTATCAAGAAGCCCAATGTTTATTAGCAAAACAATACGCAGACGGAAAATTAGTTTCAAAGGATATAAAAAAAGCCATTATGTGGTATCGCAAAGCCGCAGTAAGCGGTTGGAACGCAGCACGCATAGCACTTGAAGAATTAGGAATAGAACCACCAAAATCTGAGGAACAACATCTTCAACTATATCACGAGAAATAATCTTTGCAACCGAAGAAATATTTGTTTTTATGAAACCAATCAAAATATAAATGCTGAAATCATAGATATTTATAAAAAAAAGATAGTTTTCTTTGGTTAATTAGCGGAAAATAGCTATCTTTGCACTCGCAAAAACGAAAGAATGCACCCTTAGCTCAGTTGGTAGAGCAACTGACTCTTAATCAGTGGGTCTAGGGTTCGAATCCCTAAGGGTGTACTTTTAAGAAATTTCGTTTATGCACCCTTAGCTCAGTTGGTAGAGCAACTGACTCTTAATCAGTGGGTCTAGGGTTCGAATCCCTAAGGGTGTACAATTTATAATTGAGCCTCGAAGTTTTCTTCGAGGCTTTTTTTCTTTTAATAGCTTTATAGATATTGTTTATAAACTTATACGAAATCTAATATAAAACTAATTTGAATTATGAAATAGGCTCTTTTGAGCTTCAAAACCTATTGTTTTGAATGGCAAAACAGCCTGTTTCTTATTTTGCTTTAATTGTGGCTGGGGGCAAATTTCTATCTACTTAACGTGATGAATAAAATGTTTCCCTTAGAGTTTTATACTTGTAATCGCCATGAAAAGATAGTAAAGCCATTTTTTTTATGTATCTTTGCAAAAAATAAATAGGAAGAAAATGAAGAAATATTTTATTTTACTTTTCGCAATATTGGGCATTATTCAAGCTGATGCGCAAAATATGCGAGAGATTTGGATTAATATGCCAGATTCTATCATACCCTACATCAATAAAAGTCAGCGAACAGAATTGGCTGATTATGTGAACATGTCAATGAAAGCCGAAGTGCAGAATAAATTGTCAGACACAACAAGAATAGAAAAACTTACCGACAACTATATTTTAGTGCATCTAAATAATGTTAGTAGATTGGAAATCAAATTATTAGATAATTCACATATAGCAATGGTTCAAACTTGGAATGCCCCTGTTGCTGAGAGTAAATTGTCATTATTCTCAAAGAATTGGGAATCGAAAACGTTGAACTTGAATACAAATGCAATCTTTGAAAAACCAGATTCCATGTCGCAGAAACGATATGGAGAAATTCTGGAACTGACAAAGGATATTATGTGCGAGATGAAACTATCCGCAGCAGATAACAATCTGATGCTCATCTATTCAGCTCCACTATTATCTAATGCCGAAAAAAAGGACTTAACAGCTATTATTAAGCAAAGAAAACTAAAATGGAATGGCATAGATTTTAATTAATGTTAAATGGAATAATTTTCTATTTGAAATATTTGCAAATTTCACGGTATAGGTCTATCTTTGCAACGTGTTTTTCATGGTATTAGATTATTAAGGTTAATAAAGATTGATTGTCGAGAGACAATCAATTTTTTTTATATCATTTTTTTAAAAAAATCCCACATGTTTGGTAGTTCATGAGAAATTCAGTAATTTTGTTGCCAAACAATTAAAATCTAAAGATGAATTTAAAGATACGTTTATCATTGATGAACTTTTTAGAGTTCGCAGTTTGGGGAGCATATTTAACGTCTATGGGACGTTATTTGGGTAATATTGGATTAGGAGGCAATATTGGTTTATTTTATTCAATGCAAGGAATTGTCTCTATTTTCATGCCCGCTTTAATGGGTATTGTGGCAGATAGATGGATTCCAGCGCAACGATTGTTAGGTTTATGTCATTTATTGGCTGGGCTTTTCATGGGTTTTACAGCATGGTATGGTATGACAGAAGGTAGTAATGTTTCTTTCACGACAATTTTTACGCTTTATTCTTTATCGGTAGCGTTCTATATGCCAACAATTGCATTGACCAATTCTGTTGCTTATAATGCTCTTACACAAGAAGGAATGGACACGGTAAAAGAGTTTCCACCTATTCGTGTTTTTGGAACCATCGGTTTTATTATAACAATGTGGTTGGTTGATATTATGGGATTCCAAAGTAATCAAAATCAATTCTTTACCTCTGGAGCAGTAAGTGTTTTACTTTTCCTATATACTTTCACATTGCCAAATTGTCCAATTGATAAAAATAATGAAAAGAAAAGCCTCATTGATGCTTTCGGTTTACGTGCTTTTGCCTTGTTTAAGCAAAAGAAAATGGCTATTTTCTTTATCTTCTCAATGCTTCTTGGCGTTAGTTTACAAATTACAAATAGCTTTGCCAACCCATTCTTGTTCAGTTTCGCTGCACAACCAGAATATGCACAAGCATTTGGTGTACAACATGCTAATATATTGATAAGCCTTTCGCAAGTAAGTGAAACTTGTTGTATTCTCCTAATCCCATTCTTCATGCGCAAATATGGCATTAAAAATGTAATGCTTATTGCTATGTTTGCTTGGGTTTTACGCTTTGGATTCTTTGGATTAGGCAATCCTGGCACTCCAGGAGTATTCCTTTTCGTGCTTTCAATGATAGTATATGGAGTAGCATTCGATTTCTTTAATATCTCAGGTTCACTCTTTGTGGATAAGAGTACCGATGCTTCTATACGCTCTTCGGCACAAGGTTTATTCATGTTAATGACCAATGGTATTGGTGCAACAATAGGAACTTTAGCTGCACAAGCCATTATTACCCATTATACGCATGCAGAAAAATTCGGAAATGATACTCTTACTGTAGGTGATTGGCAAACTTGTTGGTATATTTTTGCAGGGTATGCATTGGTAGTAGCAGTTAGTTTTGCTATTATTTTCCGACCAAAAGAAGATTAATGAACAAAGTACAAGTTTTATTTAAAGGTATAACAGAAATTGTCGGTGGGTCTGAGATGGCACTTCTCATACTCACCGACCAAGTAGAAGAAAAGCAAATTGCCATCGTTTGTGATAAAGCGATGACACGTGAATTTAATATTCGTATTGGAAAAGCTCCTCTTCGTCATAAACTTTTGCCTGAAGTTTTATGTTGGATTAATCCTAATATGAATGCAGAACAATATGAAATATTGTTCAATTCTATTTCTGACGGACAATATAAAGTGGTATTACTCAATAAAAATATATTAGAAATGACACCTATTAGAGCCTCTGATGCAATACTCTTAGCATCGATAGCTCAACTCAATATGTTTATGGAGGAGAAGCTTTTTATACGTCAGAGCGTTCCTTTTGAAGCTGGAAAAAGCAGAATGGCATTGCCTGTGAATGTTTTAAGCACTGCAATGTTGGAAGATGCGTTGCAGAAAGCAATTAAAAATGAAAATTATGAGTTAGCTTCAAACCTGCGTGATGAATTGAATAAACGTAAGGAAGAAAGCGAAAAAGAAGATTAAAGAGTGTAGAAATGAAGGAAGTAAGATATTTTTATGTACCCAATGCTGCAAATACCAATGAGTTACCAACCGAAGAAGCAACCCATGCTGTGCGTGTTTTGCGATTGAAAAGTGGGGACGAAATATATCTTATGGATGGTGAAGGTACGTTCTTTCAAGCTGAAGTAACCCTTGCCAGTCAAAAGCACTGCCTCTATAATATTAAAAAAGCCATTCCCCAAGAGAAAACTTGGAACTCAAAAATACATCTTGCAATAGCTCCTACAAAAGATATTGGGCGTATTGAGTGGTTGGTTGAAAAGGTTACAGAAGTGGGATTTGATGAAATTTCTTTTCTCAATTGTAAGTTTTCAGAGCGTAAATCCCTACGCTCCGACAGAATAGAACGCATTGTTGTATCGGCAATGAAGCAAAGTAGGAAACCTTGGAAGCCTATAGTTAATGAGTTAATTAACTTCGATGATTTTATAAACAAAGATTTTAAAGGCGCAAAATACATTTGCCATTGTTACAATGAAATTGAAAAAATAGATTTTTTTAATTCTATTAATCTACAAACAACTGAAAATATAACTGTATTAATTGGTCCAGAAGGTGATTTCAGCATTGACGAAGTGCGCAAAGCCTTAGCCAATGGCTATCAAAGTGTAACACTTGGTAATAGTAGATTACGTACAGAAACTGCGGGATTGGCAGCTGTTATGATGGCAAATCTATCTCGCCGCATTTAATCTTTTCTTCTTTTTTGTGATTTTCCTTCATGCAATAAAGTTTGAAGTGACTTCCTTTTTGTTCTTAATCTTCATTTTTAATAGATTTGTAATGCGATGTTGCAAAAAAATGGCTATATTTGCAGCATATTATAAAACAACGTTATAATTTATTAAAATAAAATTTATGGGCATGAAGAAAAGATTACTCTTTCTTATCGTAATGTTTTTCAGCTTGACATCAGCGGTTATGGCACAAATAACCACGTCAGGCATCAGCGGTAAGGTAACTTCCAAAGGTGAAGAAGTAATAGGTGCAACTATTACAGCTACTCACCAACCATCAGGAACTATTTATCGTGGTTTGACAAACCTGGACGGACGATTCACCATACAAGGTATGCGTGTTGGCGGTCCCTACAAAGTTGAGATTGCTTACTTAGGGAAACAAACTAAAACTTTCGAAGGTGTAATGCTTCATTTAGGTGAAGTTGAAGATTTATCATGTAAATTGGAAGCTGACGCAAAAGAACTTCAGGAGGTTGTAGTAGTAGGAAAAGCTGGCTTAAATGGTACTAAAACAGGTGCAGCACAAAGTTTAACATCACGTCAGATAGCTGATATGCCAAGTATCACGCATGGTATTGCTGATGTAGCACGCTTGAATCCACAACTTACAACATCAAGTAATGGAGCAATGTCGTTTGCTGGAACAAACAATCGTTATAACTCTTTCATGATTGATGGAGCGATGAATAACGACGTATTTGGTCTGACTGCCGATGGTTCTAATGGTGGACAAGCTGGCGCACAGCCTGTTTCAATGGAAACAATTGAACAAATTCAGATTAACGTAGCACCATTCGACGTTCGTCAAAGTGGTTTTACAGGTGGTGCAATCAATGCTATTACAAAGTCAGGTACTAATAAATTCCATGGTAGCGTATATGGTTTCGGTAATAATCAAAACCTTATTGGACATCATTATCCATACTCTGACGGAACAGGATATGCTCCTAAATATCAGGAACAACAAGAATATCAATGGGGACTTACCTTGGGTGGTCCTATTATTAAGGATAAATTGTTCTTCTTCTTCAACTTTGAAGATGCCAATAAGAAATATCCAAATATCAATGGCTATGGTCAAACAGGTTCAAGAGTATTGAAAGAAGAAGCTGATGACGTTTTGGCTAAGATTAAAGCTATGGCTAAAAAGCAAGGTATTGATTATACTGGTAGCTATGGCAACCCTGATATTTATACAAAGAGTAGAAAATATGGTGCTAAAATCGACTGGAACATTAATGATTTTAATAAGTTCTCGTTCCGTTGGAGTTATGTTGATGCGCAACAATTAAATAATGTGAGCGGTGCTTCTTCGTTGAATGACGATAATTATTATTATCCATTTAACAGTAAAACTCACTCTTTTACAGCTGAATTGCAAAGCCGTATTTCTCCAAAGATAAGCAATGAAGCTCGTGCAAGCTATGTTCGTGTGCGTGATGAAAGAGCCGTTTCTAATCCTTTCCCAATGATTTCACTCCAAGTAACAGGTGGAACTGTGAACATTGGTAACGAGCGTTCTTCAATGGCGAACCAACTTGACCAAGATATTTATACTATTGAGGACAACCTTACATGGTATAAGGGCAATCATACCTTTACTTTTGGTACACATAACGAATTCTATAAATTTGCAAACCTCTTCATTCAAGATGCCAATGGTACTTATAATTTTGCCGACCTTGAGCATTTTAATAAGTATTATGATGATTTCATGAATAACAATTTAGACCCTACCTATGCTTATTTCAAGCAATATCGCTTCGGTATGGCTAATACTGCTGTTACAGGCGACCCACGGTGGAAGGCTCCTTTCTCTGCTGGTCAATTAGGATTTTATGCTCAAGATAAGTGGAATGCTACTCCTTCTTTCCAACTTACATATGGTTTGCGTATGGAAATCCCTCTGTTTTTCGATACACCAACAGCAAACACTGGTTTCAACGAGTATGCTGCAAAGCGCAATTGGGGTGTTCGTACCGATCATAAGCTATCAAGCCGCCCACTTTGGAGTCCTCGTGTAGGTTTCCGTTGGGATATTAATAACGACCGTCGTTATATTCTTCGTGGTGGTATTGGTATTTTTACAGGTCGCATACCATACGTTTGGATTAGCAATAACTTCACAAACACAGGTATTCAAATGTCAAAATACTCTGTTTATAATCCAAAAGGACTTGAAATGCAGTTTGACCCTAATAAGCAAACTGAAAATGCTGACAAGTTGAAGGCAGCAGGCAGCCAAGAAGTTAATATCTTTGCTGATAACTTCAAGTTTGCTCAAACCTTAAAACTCAATCTTGGCTTTGATTTCAAGGCATTAGGTATTGATTGGACAGCAGAAGCTATCTATTCAAAGACTTTGAATGATATTTACTACAAAAACCTTTCTATCGAAGAGACTGGCAAAACATTTGGTCAAGAAACAGGTTACGAATGGGATAATCGCCCAATGTTTACAACAACAACAAAAGGAACTCCTTACGCTTACGTTTATGGACTCTACAATACCAATAAAGGTTACACTGTAAACTTATCTTTGAAGGCAGAAAAGCATTTCAATTTTGGTCTTGACCTTATGGCAAGCTACACTTGGACACGCTCTATGAGTGTCAATAGTGGTACTTCTTCTGTTGCAGGTAGTAACTGGATGTTCAATACAACCTATCGTAATCCAAATAATCCTGAACTTGGTTTCAGCGCATACAATGTTCCTCATAACATTCAAGCAAGTGCTTACTACCATGTTGCTTATGGTTCAAGCAAGCAATGGCAATCAACTATTGGTTTGATTTATCAAGCAAAGAGTGGCTCACCATACGTTATTGAAATGTATGGCGATATGAATGGCGATGGTGCGCGTGGTAATGACTTGATGTGGATACCTACTGACGAGCAAATTGACAAGATGCACTTTGTTGCAACAACTGTAAACAACTCCAACAACACTTATCCTTTGATAACAAGAGTGTTGGGTGAAGGATACAAAGGTAATCTTTCAGAAGAACAACAACGTGCTTTGTTGAAACAATGGATTGCTGAAGATTCATATATGCGTGACCACCGAGGTCAATACTTCGAGCGTTATGCTGATAATCTTGCCTTTGAACATCATTTTGATTTGCACTTTGCACAGAAATATAGCTTCAAGGTTGCGGGACAAATTAATTCTTTGGAATTGAGTTTCGATATTATCAATCTTGGAAACTTATTGAATAAGGATTGGGGACATACCTATGGCGACGGATTTGGACGCTATTTCAGCCCATTCAACTATGAAGGCGATGGCATGTTTAAGTTTGATGGAACACATGTAAATCGTGATTACAATAGCTACAACAGCCGTTGGAGAGGTCAAATAGGTTTGCGTTATACCTTCTAAGCTGTTATTTGCAAAAATAAATCGTATAAAATAAATAATTGGGCGGTACTCTTTTTGGAGTTACCGCCTTTTTTCTTATATTTGCAAAGATAATAAATAATAACATTATGATTATTGATTTTGAAAAAATAGCCGAGGAACATATCGAAGGTTTCAAGGGCGGTGAAGGTAAATTAGATACGCGTAACTATGTAGACGATAAAGCTCGCATCATGTATTCGACACTCCGTCCAGGTGCGCGCAGTGGAGAACATGCCCATAATGGGTCGTTCGAAGTGATGTATGTTATTAGTGGCGAACTTACAGTGCATTTCGATGGAGTGGAGGAGAAGATAAAAATGGGACAAGTACACTATTGTCCTGACGGGCATCGACATTGGTTTGAAAATAAAACCGACCACGATGTAGTTTATTATGCCATTGTGCCTACTTTAGGGAAGTAATATTAGAGCTGAGAAAAGGTTAAAAGCATATTTATACGCCATAAAAAATCTGTTCAACCACTTGATATTTTCTGTCAAAAGTTAGATGTTTTATCAAAAAATAAAATATTTATAAGGTTTTAATTATAAATGTGTTACGAAATAACATAATAGGCTCGAAAAAAAAGTATACACTTTTTAGTCGAAAAGATAGTACTTTTTCTAAGAACCTATATTGTTTCTAAAATCAGCCTACAAAAAAGCGAGTAACCAAACATTTGATTACTCGCTTTTTGCATATATATTTCCTTTTATTTTGCTTCCATGACGCCTTCTATATAAAGGCGTGTCATTTCTGTTTTGGCATTCGTTCTAACCGTAATGCTTTTCTTGAAGTGTCCAGGGAATTTACCTTGACCATTGTAAGTAATGTTTATTGAACCTTTTTGACCAGGTGCAATAGGACGTTTGTCATACATTGGTACCGTGCAACCACAGCTTGCTACAACTTGATTAATCACCAAAGGGGCTTTTCCTGTGTTTGTAAATGTGAATGTAGCCTTTTTAATAGGGGCTTTTTCAGAGAATGTACCAACATTAATGGTTATTTGGTCAAACTTAATTTCTGCTTGATTTTGGGCTGATGCCATTGTTATCCCAATGAACATCAATAATGTTGCTAATAAAAATTTTTTCATTTTCTTATCCATTTTGTTTTTATAATATGATGCAAATGTAATGATAAAGTTTAGTGTTTTACTTCTATTTTACAAAAATTAATAGAGAATCATACTAACTTAACGTAACTTAGTAGTTTGAAAATGCTTTAAGAACTATATTTATGGCTTTAAAATTAATAGCTATCAGTTCTATTTCTTTTTTGAGGTAAACGCTTACGAATTTAAAACCGATTGTTTTGCATCGCAAAATAGGCTCTTTTGAGGTTCAAAATAGGCTCTTTTATTTTTCAGCGTAAATTTTATAGAAATGTTATCGTTTGGAGTACGCTTGTAGGATTACTGTTGTACGTGAACAAGAGTAATCCAATAATTCTGCAAGCGTACTTGCCACTATGATATTAATACAAAAATCCCCAACAAGTTGCAGCCTGTTGGGGATTGGAAATGTTTATTGTATGTTCCAAAGATTGATAATTGTTTCTTTTGGAAGACTTTCAACTTTGTTTTCAATATCATCTGGTAAGTTGCAGAAGAAATCTAAACCTGTAAGCGATTCAAGTTCTTTGATGTTCACAACGTAGGGGCGAAGCGACGGGTTTTGGTTATTTTCATGCTTAAACCAAAATCCAATGGCTTTGTATTCCCATTTGTTGCGTGTAGAATTGTAGTATTTCATCAACGCAGCAGAAAAGAAATAGCCTGGAACAATGAATCCATCACGGCGTGTTTCCTTAATTTGTGAAAGTTTGTCGATAGTTCCACCACGGCAGATAAACATAGTGTCTTTTGAGTTTTTATTAAACTCGCCACGTATTTTTTTCTCCATTGTGAGCCAAATGCCACCACCTCTTGCACTGCCATTGAAGGCTTTGAGTTGAGGTTGCATGTTGCTGATATAGAAAGTTTGCTGATTAGCTTCCAACGAATTAAGTCTGTCGGCTGAAGGGCATAGATGTCCGTGGTCGTAACCTGTGTTCCAATAGTGGTCATTAGCAAACTTCATGGTTGAAGATATGAGTGGGTCAGCAGGATATTGGTTAGATGGGTTGTACCATCTATTTGTATTCTGCTGAGCGTTACTTTTATAGATTTCATAACAAGTCCAACGATTCGACTTTTTTTCACCGTCCCATTCCAAACTATAGTTTATTTCATCTCTTTCATTATTGAGTCGGTGGGTAATGATAATGCTTTTACCGCCTTTAACACGTGGAAATTCTAAAAGATGTGTGTTGCGATTTGCCTCTTTTAAGTTTGAATTAAAATTGTTAGTCGTAGGTGCTTCGCCACCACCAATAGGTTTGTCGTTGTCTTTACTACAAGCTGTAAAGGCTAATGCTGCAAAAAAGAGCAGGGCAGTAGGTCTGATTTTGAATGCTTTTAATTCCATATTATCCTTTCATTAGTTAAGTTTTTGTAGATAGCATAGCGTTTTGTGCTATAAAAAAAGTGCGTGCAAGCGCATATGCAACTACGCTTGACCGCACTTTATGTCTTTTGTGGGTATATCGTCTTACTTCTTCAACTTACCGTAACGGTTCATGAAGCGGTCAACACGACCTGCAGTGTCCACAAGTTTGCTCTTACCTGTATAGAATGGGTGAGAGGTGCTTGAGATTTCGACTTTAACCACTGGGTAAGTTTCGCCTTCAAATTCTACTGTATCGTTTGTCTTACATGTAGATTGTGAAAGGAACATATCGCCGTTGGACATATCTTTGAATACGACGGGGCGATAGTTTTCTGGATGAATACCTTTTTTCATTTTACTTTTTATTGTTTATTATTAATAATATTCTTTGTCTTGTAAAAAATGCTATTAAACATTATATACTCAACAGGGTGCAAAATTACGAATAATTCTGCACCCTGCCAAATATTTACGTTAGTTTTTGTTACTTAACTACTACGTTTCTGATTTCCCAAGTTGGAGCTGATGCTGTTGTACTTGTGTAAAGGAACGAAATGTAAACCTTGCTCTTACCTGCGTATGGGGTAAGGTCAATTGTTGCATTAACAAAAGTCCAATCTAATTTATTATCTTTCTTACCACCTGTTGGTTTCTTTTCAATAGCAAGGTCAGTCCAATTTATTCCATCAGTAGAAACTTGAACCTTCATGTTTGCATCAAAATTCTTAAAGAATTGTGCTGTATGAGAGAATGTTAGTGTAGCTGAAGTACGTCCTGCAAGACTAAATTCAGGAGATTGCAAACGGCTTTCTGTTGCATATTTCACATATTTTCCAGAAGCTTTTTTAATTGAACCAGTAGCTTTCACTTGCTTGTATTTTTTATCAAGAGTCCAAATTTTTTCTACTTCAGCAGGTTTTGTTTTGTCTACAACGGTGAAATTGCCCATGTCTTTGTCGAAAGGAACGTTTAAAACATCGCCAGTAGGTTTTGTTGTTGTACCACCGCCATTGCCATTAATACTAACGAGTGCACCAAATTGAACTTGTGGAGAGTTGCCTTTGAAGTTGTTCAATTTTCCTTTTACTACAACTTTATCGCCAACCTTAATTTGGTTTTCAGCTGTGAACTTCGTGCCATTGAGGTATTTGCCATGGTAAATAAGAAGTTGTCCAGGAGTTTTACCATCGTCAGAAATATAATATTCTGCACTACCGTATTGTTTAAGGTCGAAACTCTTGATTTCAGAGATGATACCTGAAACATAAACTTCCTTTTCTGTTGGCAATGTTGTAGCGGTTTTGATAACCTCTTGTGCCTTTGCTACATTGTAAGGAGATGCTTCTGTGCCTTCGCCAGCAGGGGTTACAGTAGAAGTGCCACCTGTTGAACCGCCCTCAGCTGTCTTGCCATTAAGCGAATAGATATAATTGTATTGACCAAGTTGCTTAACACCATTGGTATGAGTCATTAATTTACCACAGATAATAACTTCATCGCCTGGTTTGATTTCGTCTTGACTCTTAAACTTTTTGTTGCCTAAAGCGTTACCACGGAACACAAAGAACTGATTGACTGTTGTACCGTCTTCAGAAATGTAATAGGTAGCATTACCAAATTGAGTATTTATTTCTTTAATGCTAACGATTTTGCCTTTTACATAAACCTCTTTGTCAAGGTTTTGCCCTTTATTAATATAGTCGATGGCACCAGCTATATTGAAAGGGTCGTCCTTTGTACCTGTTCCTTTGGCTACTTGTTCTGGTGTTTCGGTCTTATTACCGTTTTCATCGTAAGTCAAGCTATATGGCATTGGTACATCTTCGCAGCTTGAAAAACCGAATACTGCTACTGCCAATGCAAACATTGATTTAATTAACTTCTTCATATTTGTTTGATTTTTATAGTTATCGTTACTTTAATTTATTTTATTATCAGGTTTTTAAATTCCCAAGTCGCTGCTTTTGTTGCCGTACTATTGTAGAAGAAAGAGATATAAACTTTCTTACCACAATATGATGTTAAATCAACTTTTGCAGAAACGAAGTCCCAATTTTCACCTGTTGGCTTGTTGTCAATGGCAAGGTTCTTCCATGTTTTGCCGTCTGTTGAAATTTGTAACATCAATTCTTTATCAAAATCGTTAAAGAATCGTGCAGCATGGTCGAATGTTAATGTAGCCTTTTTCACCTTTGTGAGGTCAATAGCTGGCGAAGTTGTACGTCCATGAACTTCATAATTTTTACCTCCAACGTATGCAGTAGCCTTCATTCCGTATTTAGCAGATGCCCATTTCCAAACGTATGTCATTTCAGCAGGGAGCTTACCGTGGTCGTAAGTCCAATCGGTTGGTGCTTCTGCAAAGGCGTTAGCATAAATAGCTTTAACCTCTGGTGCTGCTGGTTGTACGTCGTCAAGCGTTCTGATGATGATTTCCCATTTGTTATTGAAACGCTTCATGATACCTGTAATATCAACTTTGCCTGTTGGAACTTTAGCGTTTGCAAAGTCAGCAAAGTTGCTATTGTAAACAATCACGCTGTTTCCGTCTTGTTCAGCCAAAGTCCATTCTACGCTACCTGCTCCGCCTGTTGCGTTAGCGTACGTTCCGTTTACTATTGGTCTACTTGACTTGAATGTAACATTGCGGATAACACCGAGTTTTCCACAATCTTTGGTCAAATCCCATGTAGTAGGATTGCTGCCATTGGCAAATTCTGTAGCTTCAACCACATTGCCAGTTGATATAATTTTATAGTGTTGGTTCCAAACAGCACGGCTAATTCTTCCGATAGAAGTTGCCCCTTTGGCATTCATAGAAGGTACACCAATCTGTGCTTGCTTGCCATAATTACCTACATAAAGACCTTTTAGGTTTACAAGAACTTCTGTTCCAATAGGCAATGGACCATAAAGACCGCCTTGTGCAATAGAAATGATAATTGCACTTGTTTTATCTTGAATCGCCAATTCGCTATAAATATTACCTTGAACGTCAGTGCTGGTTACAATACCCTTGATTTGAATATCTTCAGTAACCTCTTCGTAACTTTTTCCGTTGCGATAATCTGTTGCAATAGCAGTGGCATACTTTTCTTTTAAAGCAGCTATTGACATAACATTGGTTTCTGTCAAAGCATTATTTCCGTAAGGTATTGGCTGATTTTCGTCTATTTCAGCATACTTATCGCCCATACATGATGCGAAAAAGATGCTGATAGCCATCATCATTAAATATTTTATATTCTTCATAATCTTTCTCTTTTAGAATTTATAAGCGATGTTCAACATACCATTGATTCCATTTACATAATACTTCTTAGGATTTTTTGAGAAGTTATAAGCACGCATATTGGTTTCACCTGTATTTGCATTGATAGTATAATTGCTTCGTCCTTGTTGGTAACCACCTGTTACAATCTGCTGATTGTTGAGTAAGTTGGTAATCATCAAGTTGATAGAGAGGCTACCGCGCTTCAAATAAATACTCTTACCAATTGAGGCATCGAGCATAAAGCCACCTTTGCCTTCCATTTGTGGAGCTGGAGTAAAGTTTCCTTCTGCGTCCATACCACCTAATTTAGTACCCATTGTGCGCAATGTGTTACCATAATAGAAGTTAGGAGCATATGAAAGATAGATTCTATCGTAATAGTTTCCAGCTAAATCGATAAACCAACCACCTTGGTGGAAACTTAAAATACCGCTGTAAACAGATAGTGGAGTACCATTTTCGCGCATTCCTTTGTTGTAAACTACGTCCTTATAAGAAGTACTTTTGGTAGAGTTCATGTAAACAACATCAGCGTTATTAATGTTTTTAGCCTCGTTCCAAGTACCTAAAGCCTTAAAGTTTAAGAAACTTGTAAGCTTGAAATCAAGTCCAAGTTCTATGCCATAGAAGTCTTTTTTCATATTCGTCATGCTCACATAAGTGAAAGAATTGACATCATCAAAGAAGAAGTTTTGCCATTCTGTTACATGAGTAAGGTGGTTGTAATATGCGCTTAAATTAGCGTGAAGCCAACTTCCTGCATATTGATAGCTTAATTCGCTTGAGAAAATTCGTTCGTTTCTTAAGTTCTGAACAAAGTCATTGTTCATTTCAGGTGATACAAAAGCATTTGCAGCTTGTGGCGCACGATGTTCATAACCCAGACCTAAAGAGAATGTATTGACACCACTAACTGTCCATGAACTTGATGTTTTAAAGCCGCCAGTTACAAATTCTGCATGTTTACTTTTGCCGTAAGAGTTGTCAGCAAACATACCATTGCGCATGTGTCCATTGCGATAAATATTGTCATAGCCTAACTTTCCAGCCACAATATAGTGCATATTGCCGATAGTTTGAGCAAAGTTTGTCCAAACTGTACCACGGCGTACATTCAAATTATAGTCGAAACCAAACTTATCACCTTCATAAACGAGCGCGCCAAGTCCTTGAGTTCCCATTGTGTTAAGGTCGTATTGAACACGTGGGTCATTGGCTGCGTAAGTACCAATTGCGTATGTATTGATATTATGGAAACTTTTTGCACCTAATAAATCCTCCATTGTCTGATAATGGCGACCTAAGTTTTGTCCAAGCATAATACCAGCATTGAATACTTTATCTTTCCCAATATGGGTGTTGATGCTTGATGATAAAGTTATCATTGCATTGTCGTTATGCTTTGCTTGAACGTAGTACAAAGCGTCTTGTCCATTGGCTGCTGCTTGACGGTTAGCATAATAAAGTCTATCCCATTGTATTTGACGGTTTGCTTTATTGCTCCACCATGCTACAGCTGACTGCCAATCGCTATAAGCTTGTGGTGTGCGGTAGCGAGAATCTTCTTCGTTCCATACATCATAATAACTACTTGGTAGATTCTTCCAATAGTCTGGTTGTGGATTATCCGAATTATTGTAATTCAATTTTGTACTCTTGTACATTGAATATTTGCCGAACAAGCTTGTTGTAAGTTTTGTTTTGTCGCTAATATTCCAATCCCATGTGAAGATTGCAGAAGGTGCAAAGTCATTAACAACACGACTATTACGTTTGTGTCCGTTCTGGTATCCCCAATAAGGGTTGTACTGATAATCATTAGCTAACCAATATGCTTCGTCAGTACTTGCGCCTTGTGATGCACGTTCAGTTGGATTTCCCCATGTAGAGAAACTTAAAGAGTGACCATTGTTCCATTTCTTTTGTACTCCGAAGAAGTATGAAAGTGCATTATAGAAAGTTCCTTCCACGTATCCTTGGTTAGCCCAACGATAAGTAATATTAGCAGCAAACGCCCAACCTTTGCTATTGAATCCACTTCCGTAAGTATACATTCCACGGAGCGTATAGTTTCGGTTGGCTCCTGACAATGTAATGCGGTGTCCACCAGCCATTGAGCCTGCTCTAAAGTCATAGTTATTGCTTCCACCCATATCTGTCATTGAGAAATTATTATTCTCAAATGGGAGAGCAAAGTCTACGTTTTTAGTTTGTTGATTAAGACCTCCAACCAACGAATAGCGGAATTGACCACTTTCCATGTCATTCATAGGAACACCATTGATATACACGCTATTGTATTTGGGATTGAGTGCTCGGTATCTGAATCGCATTGGCGAATACAAATATCCTACTTGCGAAGCATACGCATTGCTATTTGAGTTTAAAATAGTAACATTTGCGCTTCTGTCGTTATCCTCTCCTAACTGTGCTTCTGTAAATGTGAACGCCGATTCGTCCATCATAATAGGCGATTGCTCATGTTGTATCGTGTCTGTTTTGGTGTTTTGTGCCATAACCATAGACGAACTACAAAGAGCTATCACAGCGAGTTTCAGGTTTTTCTGCATAGTTGTTAATATTATTAATTATTTTACTTACGATGCAAAGTAACAAAATTATTTTTGAAAAGAAAAGTCTTTTTTGATAAAATTCTAATAATCGTGCTTTATTGTCAGATTAATTCACGATATTTGCAAATTGAAAGCAAATTTTCGGTTGAGGCCATTGTTTTGGCATTGATAATATTGATTAAAAACAATACTATATAAAAATGAAGAAATATCTATTTTTCCTGACGTTTGCAATGCTTTTTAGCGTTGCATCAAATGCACAAAAGAAGTTTTCAGTTTACGCAGTTGGTTTTTATAACCAAGAAAATTTATTCGACTACACCCATGATGAGGGTAAAAATGATTATGATTTTACTCCAGATGGTTCGTATAAGTGGAATAAAATGAAGTATGAAAGCAAGTTACGTAATATGTCTAAGGTTCTTTCAGAGATGGGAACTGATGTACTTCCTAATGTTGGTTGTGCCATAATTGGTCTTTCTGAGGTTGAAAATGCACATGTTTTAGACGACTTAACAGCTCAACCAGCACTTGCAGCTCGCAATTATAAATATGTACACATAGAAGGTCCAGACCGTCGTGGCATTGATTGCGCTTTGCTTTATAATCCTAAAATGTTCAAAATACGCAATACAAAACTTGTTCCTTACGTTTATGAATTACCAAACGATTCAAATCGTGCTACTCGTGGCTTCCTTACCGTAAGTGGAACACTTGCAAATGAACATGTAACCGTGGTGGTTTGCCACTGGCCAAGTCGTGGTGCAGGTTCTTATTACAGAGAATTGGGTGGAAAACAAGTAAAGGCTTTGAAAGATTCTTTGCTCCGTGAAGACCCTAATGTAAAGGTTCTTGTAATGGGTGATATGAACGATGACCCAACAAACAAGAGCATGCACGAATGCTTATCAGCTAAAGCGAACATTGATGAAGTCGGAGAAGGTGATATGTACAATCCTTTTTACAATATTTTAGTGAAGGAAGGAACAGGTACTTTGCAATATCAAGGTAAGTGGAACTTATTCGACCAAATCGTAATGACGCCTAATATGTTGAATAAAAATAATCAAAAAGATTTTTCAACTTTAAAGTTTTGGCGTAACCAAATATTCCGTCGTGATTATCTTTTCCAAGAAACTGGTAAATATAAAGGTAATACAAAGCGTACAACAGCAGGTGGAGTGTGGCTCGATGGCTATTCTGACCACCTTCCTGTTGTAGTATATTTGATGAAGGAACAAAAGTAAATGGACATTGAAACCCACCCTTTTGAGCCATGGTTGCCTGCAAATGCTAAGTTGTTAATGTTGGGAACTTTTCCGCCAGCACCCAAACGTTGGGCCATGGAGTGGTATTATCCTAACTTTACGAACGATATGTGGCGCATAATGGGGATTATTTTCTTTAACGATAAATACCATTTTGTTGATAAGGAACATAAGACTTACAAGTTAAACGAGCTAATGCCTTTCTTGAAAGAGAAGGGTGTAGCTTTGTTTGATACGGCTTTACGCATTCGTAGAACTACGGGAACTGCATCTGATAAGGACTTAGAAATCATAGAGAAAGCTGACCTTGATGGCATGTTGCGTGCTTTGCCTGAATGTAAAGCAGTGCTTACTGCAGGGCAATTGGCAACAAAGATATTTTCAGACCATTATCATATTGATACACGCAACTTAAAGATGGGTGAATTTGTTGATTTTTCGTTTGAGAATAGAAAACTAAAACTCTATCGTCAGCCAAGTAGTAGTCGTGCTTATCCCATGAAAGTAGAAGACAAATCTGCTTTTTATGAGTCAATGTTTAAGGATATAGAAATAATTTAAAGATGAACAATAAAGTTACAATAATAGGAATTGCAGGCGGAACGGGGTCGGGTAAGACCACTGTAGTGAGAAAGATTGTAGAAGCTTTACCTCCCCATTATGTTGCCGTTGTTCCTTTAGATTCTTATTACAACGATACAACAGAGCTGACAGAGGAGGAACGTCGTGCCATAAACTTCGACCACCCTGATGCTTTCGATTGGAAATTATTGACGAAGCAAGTGAACGATTTAAGAAAAGGGAAAGCCATTGAGCAACCTACTTATAGCTATCTGAAATGTAATCGTTTACCAGAAACGATTAACGTTGAGTCAAAGCCTGTTATTATCATTGAAGGAATCATGTCGTTGGCTGACAAAAAGCTTCGTGATATAATGGATTTGAAGGTTTTTGTAGATTGTGATTCTGACGAACGACTCATTCGCAATATAGAACGCGATACGATTGAGCGTGGTAGAGATGTTTCGACAGTTGTTCAGCGTTATCGAAAGATATTGAAGCCAATGCACGACCAGTTCATAGAACCTACTAAACGATATGCCGACTTGATAATTCCAGAAGGTGGAGAGAATGTAAAAGGCATTTCAATGTTATGTACTTATATTAAAGGACTGGTTCCTTATCTCGATACAAAAGAGTAGATATTATAATAAAAAAGAAACTATTTCATTCAATGAAATAGTTTCTTTTTTATTGTTTCTTTATTTTTCTTCTATAATTTCAGCATCTTCTATAATTTCTTGTGTCGATATTTTCTCGCCTTCAACAATCTTGCTCTTTTCTATTTTGTCGTATAGGCGTTTCATTTGTGTAATTTTTTATGGCATTTAGAATTTCAATAACTCCATAAAACATCAAACACCAGCCAATAACTTTTAATGGAAGGGTTGCCACTTCAATAGGTTTGGCAATGACGAGAATGCCGATTATCAATGTGATGGTAGGGAAGAGCCAAAAGAGGATAGGCACACGAGCAAATTGGCGTGAGCGTGCAAGGTTCATAAACTGATTGATTGCGCCTAAAATTAAGATAGCTGCTAAGATGTAAACCACCCATTTAATGAATCCATTAGGCATCATGCGAGTATAATGCCCAAGATGACAGAGCCAATCCCTATGATAGGGAATACTGGACGACTCACTTTTATAGGTTTGTCGTGAGCATCAACTTGTGGAATGGCTTTGGCAGCCTTTTCTTTTTCAAAGTAGTACATGATGCAAGAAATTAACCCTGAAATGAAGAATAGCATTCCCGCAGTAATGGTTATCCAGGTCATGGTCTCTTCTCTGTACTTTATGAGCAGTATCCCAATTGCTATGGCTATTATAGCACGAATGATAGAACTTTGAATTAGCTTCATAATTGTCTTTTTTACTCCTTTTACCTTTTGTTCATTAATCGTTTTTCTCAGCACAGATAGCTTCTTGTGCCTACATACTATTTTGCAAAGTTACAAATAAATCCGTACTCAATGGCTAAAGTGCTGATAATTTATTACTTTTGTAGGAAAATAAAAACTTATGACGACATTATATTTAGTAAGACACGGCGAAACGATTGATAATGCTCAACACATTATGCAAGGACAAACGCAAGGTGAACTTAATAAGAATGGAAGAAAGCAAGCAGAAATAGTGGGCGAGGAGTTGGCAACAATTTGTTTTGACGCTTATATTTCCAGCGATTTAAAGCGCAGTATAGACACATGCCGCATTATTATTGGTAACTCAGCAACCCAAATACATACTACAAAGTTATTGCGTGAACGTGATTGGGGCAGTTTTACAGGTAGGTTTATTCCTGAATTAAAAAACTTGAACGACCCAACGAAGTGGCCTAATGATATAGAAACGTTAGAAGACTTGAAACAACGTGCTTCTGAGTTTTTAGCATGGGTGCGGTCTGAATTTTCCAATCAAGTGGTTCTTGCTGTTGGACATGGCATTATTAACAAAGCAATTCAAAGTGTGTTCTACGAAAAGCCTATGAACGAAATTTCGGTAATGCACAATGCTGATGTGCGTATATTAAAGTTAGATTAAATCCTAATGCTGCCTTTTATTTTAAAACTATCTGTTTTGAAGTGCAAAAGAGCCTATTTTGAACCCCAAAATAGGCTCTTTTATTTTCTTTGGCAGTTTTTTATGGTATAAAAAATGAAAGGAACCCTATATCACATAGAATTCCTCTCCTCATCTAAAATTACTCTCTAAATTGTTTTACTACATTTTTGCGACCTATCTTTTCCTTAGTCGCATCAAAAAATATTACTACCTATCAATTATCTTATATATATGGTTGTGGTCAAGTGGCGTTTTTACAATCTTTTACCTATGTCCTCCGAAAGTTCCACGATTCATATTTGTCATTCTTGAACCGCCTCCAAAAGTTCTATTGGGTGTTCCAAACGAGCGTCCATTGCTTCCTGAAGGACTGAACGACCTGCTTGGTGCTTGGCGTACTGATGTTCCGCCGAAGCTACGGTTACCTCCGAAAGTACTAATGCCTGTTTCATTTCCAAATCTTGATGTAGAACCACGAGATACAGTTGTGCGTGTTGAACTTCTACGTGGTGCATTGTCGAATCCCGTACCTCTATTTCTTTCAAAATATCTTGATTGTTGATTTCCGAAACTGCGTGTACGTGGATTTTGCGGCTCGCTGTTGTAAGCGTAATTTGTACCTCTGCTATAATCACCACGTTGGAATCCATCGCGCATACCGAACATTCGCCCTCTATTATTATAGTTTACATAGCAACGACCATTATAATAGCTTCTTCCACCATTCATTCTCCAACTGTGTCCCCCCCTGTAAACAGCGTAAACACGTGGTTTGTTAAAGTAATAATAGTTGCGACGTGGATAGCGTGCGTAGATACCGAAGTGCCAATAACCTGCATTCCACCATAATGGGCGGTAGAAGTAGGCTGCATCAACGTAAGAACGGTATTGCCAATCCAATAAGATGTAACTCAAATCAAGGTTACGATGTGTCCAATAGGCACTATATAGGTCGTCTGCTGTATTTACATTTAACAAATAGTCAAAGTTCACCTCAAAGGCTGCTTCGTATTGTTCTTCAGTTAAATTAAGCTCATAAGCCATTTTGTCTGTCAAGAACAAAGCTTGTGTTCGTGCTTGCTCATAGCTCATTGCTTTTGCTGATATAGCTAATGTGAAAAATGCCATTAAGGCAATTATATATTTTTTCATTTCTTCTCCCTTTCTTTCTCGTTAGTCAGTGTGACAAAGCCTATGTTTATGATGCAAAGGAACGAATAATATTTTATTACCGAAAAGGTTTTTCCCTATTATGGGTGGGAATATCCCTAAACCTTATTTTTCTTCGTTTGTAATGATGCTTATTTAAGGCGAAGTGAAGTTGATGTATCGTGTTTCTTTGATAGCAATTACCCTTTATTCGTCCTTGACGGAGTATAAGATGTCTTGCGTTGTACATGTTTGTATAACCCTTTGTACACGCTTGTACAAATTATTATACACAGCTTGTACAATCCATTGTACAAACGTGTACAATGTTGCTGTTGCCTATAATGTAGGAAGCAGATGAAAGGTTTCGGCATTGGTTCTGTCTTAGGAATTGTGTCGTCCATTGACGCTATATATTATATAAGGTATAAAAACAAAATAAGTCGGAATAGCCTTGAAGACTTATCCGACTTATTAATAAGGTGCAGAAATAAAGTAGATTATTTCTTGTTTTTAAGTTTTTCTATGTAAGCATCAATGGATGCAACGGCTGTGATGTTCACAATATCGCGTACCGAACATTCAAAGTCTGTGAAGTGAATTGGCTTGTTTAATCCCATTTGAATAGGACCAATGACTTCGGTCTCAGGGCTGAAACCTTGCAGAAGTTTGTAAGCACTATTGGCTGATGCAAGGTTAGGGAATATAAGTGTATTCACATCTTTGCCCTTTAAGCGTGAGAAAGGATACTTTTCATCACGCAATTTTCTATCTAAAGCGAAGTTGATTTGCATCTCTCCATCGATAGCCCAATCAGGGTGGTTGGCTTGTGTAAGGGCTACTGCCTCTTGAACTTGCTGAGGTGAACCGCCTTTATCGCTACCAAAATTGGAGAATGAAACCATTGCCATGACAGGATTGTCGTTGAAAAATTTCACAGAATGGTGGGCAAGGCGAGCAACATCAACAAGTACTTCCTTGTTAGGCTTACGGTTGATGAGCGTATCGGCAATGTAATAAATGCCACGTTTGGTATTTAATATGTGCATTGTACCAAAGTGTTTGTACTCAGGACGGATACCAATTACATCTTTTGCTATCTGAATAGTATCGCTATATTTATTGTACAAGCCCGTAACAAGTGCGTCAGCATCGCCATTTTCAACCATTGACATACCAAAATAATTACGTTCGTACATCTTGTCGTAGGCTTCATCGAAAGTAAAACCTTCACGCGCACGCTTTTCTGCAAGATGTTTTGCATAGGTGGCACGGCGTCCTTGTTCCTTGTCAGCACGCATATCAACGATTTCAATATCGGTCAAATCTAATTTTAAACGATTGGCTACACGAGTAATACGGTCGGGATTACCCAAAAGAATAGGACGACAAATGCCTTCTTGTTTCGCTTGTACGGCTGCTTTCATCATACTTTGATGCGCTCCTTCGGCAAATACAACCTTTTGAGGGTGCTGCGCTGCTGTGGCATGAAGGTAGTGTGTGAACTTTGTTTCTTGTCCAAGCAATTGGAGGAGGTTATCTTCATATTCCTTAAAGTCTTTGATTTGGTGGCGAGCAACACCACTTTTCATAGCTGCTTTGGCAACGGCAGCACTGACAACTGTAATAAGACGTGGGTCGACAGGCTTTGGAATAAAATATTTAGAACCGAAAGTAAGGTCGTTTACATGGTAAACCTCATTGACAATATCGGGAACAGGTTGTTTAGCTAAGTCGGCAATAGCATGAACCGCAGCCATTTTCATATCTTCATTGATAGCCTTTGCATGCACATCAAGCGCACCACGGAAGATATAAGGGAAGCCTATTACATTGTTAATTTGGTTGGGATAATCGGAACGACCTGTTGCCATTAAGACGTCAGGGCGTGCTTCTAAAGCATCTTCGTATGAAATTTCAGGAACAGGATTAGCCAATGCAAACACAATAGGGGTAGTGTTCATTGACTGAATCATTTCTTTTGAAAGAATATTACCCTTTGAAAGACCTACAAATACATCTGCTCCTCGCATGGCTTCTTCCAATGTATGAACATCATGGCGGTCGGTTGCAAAGAGTTTTTTCTGCTCTGTAAGGTTTGGACGGTCTGATATTATTACTCCTTTTGAGTCGAGCATGAGAATGTTTTCTTTCTTTAACCCCAATGCCATATAGAGTTTGGTGCAAGAAATTGCTGCCGCCCCAGCACCATTTACTACGAGTTTAACTTTCGTAATATCCTTTTTAGCAACTTCAAGAGCATTCCTCAAACCAGCAGCTGATATAATTGCCGTACCATGTTGGTCGTCGTGCATGACAGGAATATCCAAAGTACGCTTTAAACGTTCCTCAATAGCAAAACATTCAGGTGCTTTAATGTCTTCAAGATTGATACCACCAAAGGAGGGAGCTATTTTTTCAACAGCTTCACAGAATTTATCTGGGTCGGTTTCATCTACCTCAATATCAAAAACATCAATACCACCATATATTTTAAACAATAATCCTTTGCCTTCCATGACAGGTTTTCCGCTCATCGCACCAATATTCCCAAGTCCGAGAACAGCTGTACCATTGGTTATAACGGCAACAAGGTTGCCTTTATCAGTGTACTTATAAACTTCATTAGAGTTTTCCTGAATCTCTAAACAAGGATAAGCCACGCCTGGAGAATAGGCTAAACTTAAGTCAGTTTGTGTGCGATAAGGTTTTGTTGGAATTACTTCTATTTTTCCAGGACGACCATTTTGGTGATATTCTAAAGCCGCCTCTTTTGTTATTTTTACCATAATAATAATTTAAAACTTTCTTTAGCTTCTCTGTACAAAAGCTATGTAAGAAGTGCAAAGTTACTAAATAATAGTTTAATTGAATTGATTTAATAAATATTTTGTGTAATTTTGCAGTTGAATAAATACTTTATACAATGAACATTGAGAATGAATATAGAAAAGAAATAAAGGAGAAAATACTTCAATTAGCTACAACTATGTTCTTTCAGCATGGTATTCGTAAAGTTAAAATGGACGATATTGCCAATCATTTAAAGATTTCAAAGCGAACTTTATATGAACTTTATCAAAACAAGGAAGACTTGCTTTATGAAGTTTTTGTACTCAATAATCAACGTGAAATAAAGAAAATAGAGAAATTTGACCAACCTGGAATAAATGTTATTAATATAGTTATTCAGGCCTTTAAGCAACATACCGAAGAATTAGGTAATATAAACCCCATCTTTTTAGAGGAAATAGAGAGGTATCCAAAGTTAGTGAAATACATAAACAAGCGGAGAAAAGAAAAAACAACACAAGTAATAGAGTTTATAAAACGTGGTATCGCCGAAGGATTCTTCTTGGAAAATACAAATTATGAAATACTAAGTAAGCTTTCCGATGCCTCTACACGCTATATCATGAGCAGCTATCTTTATAACCAATACAGCATAAAGGAAATATTTAAAACCTTTGTTCAACTATATGTGCGAGGCATTTGTACAGAAAAAGGTATTCGCCTATTGGATTCGGAGATGAAAAAGCTATTTGACTAAGGTGATATTATTCCCTCATTCAAGGCTTTCTCGTTAAGAAAAGAGTGCATTTTCTTGTTAAGATAATAATTATCAGACTTTAAACAAGCGTTTAAAGTCTGATAATTTGTTTTACTCCCTTAATGTTTTTAAGTTTCTTGATAAGCGCATTTAACTTCGATGTATCTTCTATCAATACTACGAGGTTGCCCGAAAAAAGTCCATCGTGCGAGTCAATATTAATAGAACGCATCACGACTTTTTCTTCTTTCGACAACACATTGGTGATGTTGCTGACAATTCCGATGTCGTCTTGCCCTATAATACGCAAGGTTATACTATAGTTTGAGCCGCCTTTTCCGCTCCATTTTGCCTTAACGATGCGATAACCGAAACGCTTTCTAAGCTCTGGCGCATTAGGACAATCGCATCGATGAATCTTTATTCCACCATTAATGGTTACAAATCCGAAGATGGAATCGCCATAAATAGGGTTGCAACATTTAGACAATGAGAAGTCTATACCTTTCAGATTTTGGTCGATAACAAGGACATCTTCGTTTTGTTTGAGCAGCTCCTCTGTCTTATTTTCCAACTCAAAGTTTTCGGCACTTTCCACTTCTCGTGCCACAGACACACTGTGTTCCTTTTCGTAAAAAGCTTGATAGGCTTCAATTACATCATTGATGTCCAAGCGTTCGTCTGCGATTTGTTTGTAAAACTCGTGTATTTCTTTGAAACCAAGATGATGAATAAGCTGATAAAACAATTGTTCGTCTAATTCCATCTTCTTATTTTTCAATCTTCGTTCCAACATTTCTTTGGCGTATGCACCTTCTTTAATCTGCGATTCTTTGAGTGCCAAACGAATTTTCGATTTTGCTCGTGCCGATTTTACAATGTTCAACCATTCCATTTTAGGTGTTTGGTTGGCTGAAGTCATAATTTCCACCGTGTCACCACTCTGCAATTCGGTTCTGATAGAGGCATTTTTGCTATTAATTTTTCCGCCAATACATTGGTTACCAATCTTTGAATGAATATGATAGGCAAAGTCGAGCAGCGTTGCTCCCTTAGGAAATTTCAGCAAATCGCCCTTTGGTGTGAACACATAAATCTCTTTGTCATACAAATCGAGCTTGAATTGTGTCATCACTTCCAAGTTGTTACCAGCCTCTAAAGCCGTTCTGATAGATGCCAACCAACTATCCATTTCCTCGTTAGCCTTTACTCCCTTGTAACGCCAATGGGCTGCCAAGCCGTGTTCTGCCACTTCGTCCATGCGTTCTGTACGAATTTGCACTTCCACCCATTTCTTTCCAGGTCCTAAAACCGTGATATGCAAGCACTCGTATCCATTCGATTTTGGAACAGAAATCCAGTCTCGCAATCGTTTTGGATTAGGTTGGTACATGTCAGTAACGATAGAATAAGCCTGCCAACATTGCATTTTTTCACGTTCTTCAGGCGAATCAAGAATTATTCTAATGGCAAAAAGGTCGTAGATACCTTCGAAAGCACACTTTTGTTTTTTCATTTTTTGCCATATAGAATGGATTGATTTTGTGCGCCCTTTGATGTGAAAACGCAATCCAGCCTTCTGCAATTCACGGCTAACTGGCTCTATAAACTCTTTGATGTAAGCATCTCTTGCCCGCTTTGTGGCATTGAGTTTTTCCTTGATGCTATAATAAACGTCGTGTTCAAGATACTTCAGCGAAAGGTCTTCAAACTCGCTTTTCAATTGGTATAATCCTAATTTATGAGCCAATGGTGCGTAAAGATAGCTTGCTTCTTCGGAAACTTGACGTTGTGCCTCCTTGTTTGGTGTATCACGAATTTGGCGCATCAAATTTATTCTGTCGGCTATCATAATCAGAATAACACGCATATCTTCAGCAAACGAAAGCAAAAGATTACGGAAATTCTCGCTTTCTATAACGGGGTTCTTCTTGTAAAGGTCTTGAATGCGTGCAATGCCACGAATAATTTGCGCTACGGTTGTTCCAAAGTTAGCCTCTATTGCTTCAATAGTGATAATTTGGTTTTGGAAACCACAATAAAGCAAGGTGGCTAAGACCGAATCGCGTTTTAAACCAATATCATGCACAGCTATGAGCGATGTTTCTACAGCACAAACAAGCTCGTTAAGTCCAAAGACATTGCGTAGCGTAACTTCCTTTTCATCAATTTGTTTAATGTAAAAGGATAGCTTTGAGCGGTCTTCTTCGGTTAAAGAATCGCCTAACTCGGCATACAATTCAGACAATAAAGTATCGAATTTTTCTTTTTCTAATTCTGTAAATTCCATAAGTGCTAACTTTTGCGATGTAAAAACATGACAAAGCTACAAAAAAAAGACGGAATTGTTCTCTAAATTAAGAAAAAGTAAGTAATTTTGTGGAGTTACTATAAATCTATGTGGCATTATTTATTCTGCCTTGCGTAGAGAAAAATGCCGTTAAAAATCTTATTTAGTTATGCTTACAAAACACGATGAACAACAATTAGCCGCAAAAGGTATTTCGATACCAACGTTTGAAGGGCAGCTAAACAATTTTAAGACAGGCTTTCCTTATCTTAAAGTAGACGGTGCAGCTACGATTGGTAGTGGCATTGTGAAACTTACTGACGACCAAACGAAAGAATTTATCGAATTTTGGGATAAATATAAAGCCGAAAACTATGATATTTTAAAGTTTGTTCCAGCATCTGGCGCAGCAAGTAGAATGTTTAAAAATTTGTTTGCATTTCTTGATTCTGATTACAATAACCCTACAACTGATTTTGAAAAATATTTTTTTGCAAACATAAAACAATTCGCCTTCTATGATGAATTAAACAAAACCTGTTTAACACTTCATAATAAAGGAGTTGAAGGACTTGTTGAAACAGAAAAATATAAAACCGTTGTTGCAGCTTTATTGAAGGAAGACGGTATGAATTATGGGCAACTCCCCAAAGGACTTCTCTTGTTTCATAAGTATGACGAGGGCATAAGAACCGCTATGGAAGAACATCTTGTTGAGGCTGCACAATATGCCTCAACCAATGGAAAGGCACAAGTTCATTTCACAGTTTCGGAAGAACACATCGAACTTTTCAAACAAAAGGTGGAGGAAAAGAAATCATATTATGAACAAATGTTCAATGTAAGCTACGACATTAGTTTCTCAACCCAAAAAGCAAGCACCGACACCGTGGCTGCCAACCCCGACAATACGCCTTTTAGAAACGACGATGGCAGCTTGCTTTTTCGTCCTGGTGGGCATGGCGCATTAATTCAAAATTTGAATGAACTTAATGCCGATATAGTCTTTATTAAGAACATTGATAACGTTGTTCCAGACCATTTGAAAGACGAAACAACAAAATGGAAGAAAATAATTGCAGGTGTATTGGTGGAATTACAACAAAAATGTTTCGACTACCTTAAACTATTAAAGTCAAGCCAATATGATAAACAAGATATTTTATCTGTCAAAGATTTCTTGGAGCATAAATTGTGTTGCAAATTAGACCATGCAAAAGCAATGAGCGACATAGAATTGGTTGATTTTTTAATCGAAAAACTTAATCGTCCAATACGTGTATGTGGCATGGTTAAGAATAGTGGCGAACCTGGTGGGGGGCCTTTCTTTGTCTATAATGCTGATAATACGATTAGTTTACAGATACTTGAGAGTTCACAACTTGATGTAAATAATCCAGAAACAATGAATATGTTTACCAAAGGAACCCATTTTAATCCTGTAGATTTGGTATGTGCTACGAAAGATTATAAGGAAAACAAATTTAATTTGCCTGATTTCGTAGACCCTTTGACAGGTTTTATTAGCAAAAAATCAAAGAATGGTAAAGAATTAAAGGCATTAGAACTTCCAGGATTATGGAATGGCGCAATGAGTAATTGGAATACAATCTTTGTTGAAGTGCCTGCTATTACATTCAATCCTGTAAAAACAGTAAACGATTTATTGCGTGAGCAACATCAATGATATATTATTAAGGTGAAAAAATAATAGAAACGCAGAATTGGTCATACTTTTTGAGCAGTTCTGTTTTTTATAAAAATAATGATATTCCACAACCGATGATGTAAAGAGCCTATTTTTTACCCCAA
>NZ_BAIS01000020.1 GCF_000613345.1 Prevotella disiens JCM 6334 = ATCC 29426
TTAAGGTGGAAATCCGAATTCTATGCTAAAATCTTTCTTATAATTAAGCACAGAATGAATACCAAAAACAAAACCTATTGTTTTGCACTTCAAAACAGCCTCTTTTGAACTCCAAAAGCGGCTGTTTTATTTTTTTTGTAGGGAAAATCATAGATAACCCCTACCTGCTAACCTTTCACAGCAAAAGTTATCATTGCTGAATAGTTACAAAAAGGAGTTTCGCTATCAGAAACGAAACTCCTTTTCCATTTTTATTTTTTGTAGGTAAGTGGGGGCTATTGCATGCCAATATTTTTTATTTTATCATTACCTTTTGTGAATATTCACCTACACCAACAATATACAATCCTTTTTGTAATTGGGTGCAATCAATGGTTGTATTATTGATATTATCAGTATGTATGCGTGTTTCCATCTTTCGTCCGTCAATAGAATAAACATCAATGGTACGGAGTTTAGCGACAGGATATTCTACAAATATTTGCTTACTATTTGGGTTGGTATAAATTCGAGCCTTGGTAGCACTTAAACTGCTTATTCCGTTTGGATCTTCACCTTCATAGATAGGTTTATTGTCTTGTCCACCATTGAAGTCTCTTACTTCCCAACCCTTATCGGTAGCTTTCTTGCATTGCTCTTGGGTGGCAATATTATCTTTTTCGCCCTTGGTGGTACTATCTATAATATAGAGTTGTGCTTTACGCTTATAGCCTGTAGCATCGGTAAGCGACTCTACGAGTGCGTCCATAGCCTTCCCCTTAATATTATTATCAGCACAATTTAAAAACTCCAACTTTGTTGCTGCTGAAACATCAAGCATTTCAAGATTGTTTTTGTTCACAAAAAGACTTAAAAGATTTGGTGCTTTAACAAGTTCAAAATTGGTTAAGCTTGCTTCTTGAACAGCGAACCATGTAAGATTGCCGTATATTTTTATTTCTTTATCCTTTACAGTAAGTGTATTGTGCCCAGTTTTGCTAAGGTGTACAAGTACCTCATCGCCCATATCTGCCCATAAATCAGTTGTTCCTTCAGCAAATATTTTTATTTCTTTACCTTTTTCGAGTGTGGTTTGCATCTTTACTGCCAATGGCTCTTTAGGTGTTAAGGCTATACCTGCATATTCCTTCAAACCATTAGTGGTATTAGCAAATACTTGCCAATTCTTTTTCAAAAGCAATGCCACATTGGTTTTGCTTACAACATTGCGTTCAGCTGCATTATCACTATCAATTGCAATAATTTTTCCTTTTGCAGATTTCGGACAAGTTACAAGACTTGCTACAAAACGTGTGAAAGCCGCATCATCAAGTCGGTTCAACGAGCAATCCAATTCCTTTAATACCGCTGCATTTGTTGCATCTATTGCCGTTGCAGCAACATTGCTAAGGTCAGCAATTTCCACTTCTCCATAAACATGAATATAGGTTCCCTTGAGTTCGTAGATATTATCTTTGTTGTCCACCTTTACAAGGTTTCCATCGCCCATATCAAGCATCAGCTTTCCTTTGCCCTTGAATGCCATTTGCACCATGTCGCCTTTCTGCTTTAAGGTGCTAATCATAATAGCTGGGACAGGTGCTTTATAAGGAGTAGGTTCACCTCCATTCCAATCCAATACTTTCCAATTTTTCTTAATCGCATCGGCAACCAAATTGTCGGAAAGATAGTTTCCTTCGTATTCGTTCTTCGTGTCAATTGCTACCAATCGCTTTTCTATATTGTTATTGTCAGGAAGACTTGCTACAAGCTTCTTCATTGCATTTTCATTAAGACGATTGGCACAGCAGTTTAGGTAAACAAGATTAGGTGCTTTCTTAATTTCCAATTCGGTAAGGTCGCTCTGAAAACATACCATTTCAGTAAAATCTCCTGTGAGCAATACTTGTTTGTTCTTCACACCATTCAGGAAATTAATCCCCGCAATGAGTTCCTGTTTCTCGCCACCTTGCGTAGTCCATTCCATTTTACCTGTACCTTTTACCTTCAACACTATAGCATCGCCAGATGATTTCATCGTTACATTTGGTTCTTCGGTTACAGTTCCGCCCTCATTTTCGCCTTCGTATGGTTGTTTATTTCCAACTGAACCCGAAAAAGCATAAACAGTCCAGCCTTTTTCCTTAGCAGTAGCCACATGCGACTTGTAAATAACGTTTTTATCATTGGTGTTGGTAAAACATTTTGCAGTTATTACACCACTCGTAGTATTAGGAAGCGATGCCATACAAGCTGCCATAGCCTTAGCTGAAAGCTCGTTTACAAATATATTTATCTCCTTGCAACCAACAGCACCACTAAGGTCTAATGCCGTAGCTTTAGAGAAACTTGTATTGATAAACGTTATATACTCTGGGTGGTCGCAATAAAAAGTTACGGTTTCGCCTTTCAATTCAACTGATGAATATTTACTTGGCTTGAAATCAACGATTTTTCCATCGCCTCATCAACCTTAATTTTACAATTTTTTCCATCAGCTATGGTCATACTTGGATAAATCATTTTATCTTTACCCTTAGCAGAAGTAATCTTGAATAACATCTTTTCTTTCTGAACAACAGGAGGTGCTACAGGGTCAGCCTCGCCTTCGTATGGTGTTTTTTTCTCTACAACATCCGAAAAAGCATAAACAGTCCAGCCTTTTTCCTTAGCAGTAGCCACATGCGACTTATAAATAACGCTTTTATCGTTTGTGTTACTGAAATTTTTTACTGTTATTTTTCCGTCAGTGGTCTTTGGAAGCGATGCCATACAAGCTGCCATAGACTTGGCTGGAAGCTCGTTTACAAACATATTTATTTCCTTACAACCAACAGCACCACTAAAATCTAATGCAGTAGCTTTAGAGAAGCTTGCATTGATAAATGTTATATATTCTGGGTGGTCGCAATAAAAAGTTACGGTTTCGCCTTTCAATTCAACTGAAGAATAGCTACTTAGCTTGAAATCAACGATTTTTCCATCGCCCTCATCAACTTTGATTCTGCACTTCTTCCCACTGGCTATGGTCATACTTGGATAAATCATTTTGCCTTTGCCCTTAGCAGAAGTAATCTTAAATAACATTTTGTCGGCTGCATGTGTCTGTAACACACAACCTAAAAGCAACACACAGATTGCAATCATTACTTTAAAAATTTTCATTTTTGTCTGTTTTTTAGTGAATACTACAGCGTTAAATTAACGCTACAAAAGTAGAACTTTACCTAAAAACGCACAATACCTAAAAATTGGTATTTAGCTAATAATGAGAAAGAAAAGTAAACTTTTTGAAAAATGTTTTTATCATTGGGTAACGGTACAGAAACAAGTTCAATTCTATGAAAAATAAGTCCTTTTTTAAAGAATTAGGGTTTGATAGATTGTAGTTTAAGTTTTATTTCGTATCTTTGCAAACAAAATTTATGCGTAGCGTGAAAATTAAGGAAGTAATTGATGCCCTTGAGAAGTTTGCGCCTCTGCCCTTGCAGGAAAGCTACGATAATGCTGGCTTGCAAGTTGGATTGACAGGGGCGGAAGTATCAGGGGCTTTGTTGTGTCTTGACGTAACCGAAAAGATTGTAGACGAGGCGATAAAACTCGGCTGTAATCTTATCGTGGCACACCACCCTTTGATATTTCGCAAATTATCTCATATTTCAGATGCTACCTATGTGGAACGCACAGTGGTTAAGGCGATTAAGAACGATATAGCCATTGTGGCGATGCATACCAATTTAGATGCTGCCATGGGGGGCGTAAATTACAAAATAGCCGAGAAGTTTGGCTTGAAAAATGTACGTTTCTTTGGCAATAAACAGACTATTTCGATTGCTGGAGGCGAAGTTTTAGGAGGTGAAGGTGTTATCGGAACGTTTGCAGAACCTATGGCTGCTGACGATTTTATCATTATGATGAAGCGTGAATTTGAAGTAGAATGTGTGCAAACGAACGAGCTTTTGCGTCGTCCAATCCAGACGGTTGCGCTCTGCGGTGGTGCTGGTGCCTTCCTTTTGAATAAGGCGATAGGCGAGAAGGCTGACGCTTTTGTAACGGGCGAGATGCACTATCACGACTTTTTTGGACACGAACAAGAAATTCAAATCTGCTCGATAGGGCATTATCAAAGTGAGCAGTTCACCACAGAGGTGTTCCGTGAAATCATAGAACGGGCATGCCCGAGCGTGAAATGCTACACGACGGACATTAATACGAATCCTATTATATATATATAAGGTGGATTTTTGGGAAAGAACGAAAAATAACAGAATAAAAAATAGACAACAATGGCAAAGAAAGACCCTAAAGATTTATCAGTAGAAGAGAAGTTGAAGCATCTCTATCAGTTGCAAGCAACACTTTCTGCAATTGACGAAAAGCGTGCGTTGCGTGGTGAATTGCCACTCGAAGTTCGCGACTTAGAGGACGAAATCGAAGGCTTGAACACTCGTATCGATAAAATTCGCTACGAAATAGACGATTTCCAACACGCTATTGTTCAGCGCAAGGGCGACATAGAACAGGCAAAAGCAAGTTTGGAACGTTACAATCAACAGTTGGAACAAGTGGCTAACAATCGTGAATATGACATGTTGACCAAGGAAATAGAGTTCCAAACATTAGAAGTAGAGCTTTGTAAGAAGAAGATGGACGAGGCACAAGCAAAGATTAAAGCGTGCCAAGACGACCTTGCAAATAACGAAGCTATTCTTGACGACCGTCATAAAGCCTTGGAAGAAAAGCGTGCAGAACTTGAAGAAATCATGCAAGAAACACGCGATGAGGAAGATGATTTGAAGGAAAGAGCAGTTGAAATTGAAACAAAGATAGAAACTGGTTTGCTCCGCAGCTTTAAGCGTATTCGCAAAGGTGCTCGTAACGGCTTAGGAATTGTGTACGTTCAGCGTGATGCGTGCGGTGGTTGTTTCAACAAAATTCCACCTCAGCGTCAATTGGATATTAAGATGCACAAGAAAATCATTGTCTGTGAATATTGCGGACGTATCCTTATCGATCCAGAAGTAGCTGGTGTAAAACTTCAAACAGCCGAAGAAAAGCCAAAGAAGAAGCGCGCAACTCGTAAAAAGAAGGAAGACGCTGAATAAAAAAGCACCTTTTTATATTCGAAAAGATAAAGTAAAAAACCCCATTGGTAAAGCTTTCGCAGCAACCAATGGGGTTTATCATATCAATTAATCAATCGGAAAATTTATCGATTCATGAACTTTTTGCCATTCTGAATAACAATGCCTTTATAGTTTTTGCCAACTTTCTGTCCAGCAAGGTTATAGAGTGGGGCATCGTTTGTTGTGATAGTGGTCTTTATACCGTCAATATTGGTTGAACCAATGGCCTCTAATCTGATGTTGTCAATGTACAAATTCATCGCATCTTCGTAATTTGTAGTATTCGCATGGAAGCCAATGTAAATGATACCATTTTTCTTTGTAACAAACTTGCATTCCTTATTCACAAAGTTATCATTATTGACCTCTGTGTCAGCTATCAATTGCTCAGTCATAGAGCAGAAGCTGGCGCATAGCCATACTTAACTTCAAATTTTTCCTTACCAATGGTCTTCACATCGAACGTAAGTTTGTATTCCATATCCTTTTCCGTAGCGATGAAAGGAGTGAAAATCCAGTCGTTTTTAGCTGCTGTACTGCTGTAAATTTTAATCCATTTGTACTCGTAATCCCAATCCCAATAAGCATTACCATCACCGATATGCTCGGTAGTATAGAGTAAGAAATTGTCGTTTGAATTAAATTCTTCAGTATAAGGAACAGTAAAAGGCTTGCCAACCATGATTTTGTTTGATGACATTGGCATACCAACCGTGTTATCGTCTACATAAGGAGTAACGTCGAAGAAGCATTTTTCAGGTTTATCTTGGTTCACTGTGAAAGTATAAGGCGATGTTGCAGTCTTTGTAATCTCTGTGGCAGCAGGCATTTGAACAACCTTATACTTCACTTCAGCAGGGTTTACGTAGCCTCCATGAACACCTTCAGTAGAGTTATCCCAAGTAAGAACAAAGTCGGTATTATTGTCTGCACGTACTAATTTAACATTGCTTACAGCCTTTGGAGTGTCCTTACCAATGTATTGTTTGAGGAGTTCTGCCTTATCGCCATCACCCTCTATGTTACTGACAACCACTGTAAAGTCGTGTATTCCTTGTGTTGTGGTAACTTGCGCTTCTACATTTGCACCTGCTGTTGTGCTGCCGTTCGTGCTTTTTACACCATCAACATAAATGGTATAAGTGAGTGCGCCAGATAAAGCGCTGCCTGCATGGGTTACAGAAGGAGCTTTAAAATTGACTTTACCTGTGAGTGAACCATTTGCAAAGTTGAGGCTAAGGTCGGTTGATTTGCCTGGAGCGCCAGCCTTAATAATCTTATCGCCTGCCCAAATATAAGCAAATTCGTAATTTTCAGCAAACGCTTTCACCTTTGTGGCAGTACCTTTTGTAACATCAACCTTGTACAAACCGTTTTCACCGTTAGACAAAGTAGCGGCCCAATACATATTAACATTGTCGCTAGGAACAAATGTTGCTCCTTGTAGGACTGTTGAAGAAAGTTTTGTATTTCCAATTAACTGTGGGTATTCACCAGTTGTGCTCAATTTGTAGAGTTCTCCTTTATCAGTAATACCAAACAAATTTCCTTCTTCGTTGAAAGCCATTACCAAGAAATTCTTCATTGAAAATGTACAAATTTCTGTTTTTGAACGTTTGCTAAGGTCTAACAGACAAAGTTTGGCAAGATATTCGTTGTCTTTAAAAATGCTATAAACCTTATCTGTTTTAGCATCGTAAGCAATTGGAGAGGCTTCAGTAACCACATCAGCAGTTAAAGTGTTGCGTGTAACAAGCTGATAGTCTGTTGCATTGTAAATATACATTTTGTAGTCGGAACCATAGCCGCTGGAATTATCCATGTTAAAAACGTAGTATCGGTCTTTTACTTTTACGGCTCCATAATTGGGAGTTGCCACGAGTTCTTTTACAGATTTTACCTCTGTGCTTGTGTTAGTTGTGAAACTGAATATGCCGTTCATTTCGTATTTGTTCACAGCATGACCATACATGTTAAATTCTACGTCTGTAGATTGAGCTACAATGGGCAACGTTCCAAACATTGCCATAGTAGCAAAGATAGTTGTAAATAATTTTTTCATTGCTTTATAAGTTTATGAGTTTAATAGATTTCTTTTTATTTCTCTAAGTATTAGTCAATTATTTATTTGTTGTTTTGGTTTAGAATAATAGAGTTTAATGTTACTATTTTCTGCAAAAGTAGCGAATTGCTTTTGTAAATGCAAATAATAAATAGTTTTTTTCTATAATCTATCTTTCTATGCGCTACTTATGGTGTTCTGTTTATTGTAAATTTTCTTCTAAAAATATCTTACATGAAATTTATTTTTAATATATTTGTTACGGGTTTGTAATGTCTGTAATGTAATTTTGCACAAAATTTAAGAAATAAGAAATGCATAAACAAAAGTACATTTTTGCAACCTTATTGCTATTGGGCAGTATGGTGGCAAATGGGCAAGAGAAGGAGGCGGTAGACTTAACTCCGAAAGTTCACGGTACGATTCGTGGAAAATATGAATACCAATCAGAAGATAAAGAAGGTAGATTTGAAGTGAGAACCGCCCGAATAAGTTTAAGTGGGAAAGTTGCAAGTTGGGTGAATTATAAGGCAGAAATAGACTTATCTGATGAAGGAAAAATTAAAATGCTTGATGCTTATACGCAGTTCACACCCATTACCAATTTGAATTTTACACTTGGACAGATGCGTGTACCATTTACAATTGATGCCCACCGTTCACCACATCTACAATATTTTGCCAATCGTTCGTTTATTGCAAAGCAGGTGGGAAATGTGAGAGATGTGGGTGCAACTTTGGGCTATACGTTGAATTGCGGATTTCCGATAAGGTTGGAAGCAGGCATTTTTAACGGTTCAGGACTAACCAACCAGAAGGATTTCTGGACAAATAATATCAATTATTCGACCAAAGCACAGTTCTTTTTCCCACGCGGATTTAACCTTACATTGAGTGCGCAGAAGATAAAGCCCGACCAAATTTCGGTGATGATGTATGATGCAGGTGTCTATTATCATGCGCATGGTTGGCATGCAGAGGTGGAGTATCTTTACAAGCATTATGCTGACAATGCTTTTGATGGAGTACATGCTTTAGATGCTTTTGTTAATTATGATATTCCGTTGCGTAATAAATTCTTTACGAAAGTTTCGCCATTGTTGCGTTATGACTATATGAGCGACCATAGTGACGGTATTCGCTATGTTGGAAATGAACAAAATGAAGCGGGAAAGTTAAAAATAACTGATTATCAACGTTCTCGTTTGACAGGCGGAGTTACGCTAAGCATTGATAAACCTTTTGTATCGGATATTCGTTTGAATTATGAAAAGTACTTTTATGCGAATAGCGGAATACCCAAAACGTCAGAACACGATAAGTTTGTAATCGAAATAATGACACGTTTTTAGTTGAAAAGCTGTTTTTAGATAAATTAGGGCTGACACTTCTCGCAAAGTGTGTTAGCCCTTTTGTTTTGGTAGGATAGTTATATAGGCTATAGTTGGTCATGCCTTTTATCTTTTTGTTGCTCAATAGCGCTATTCCAGACTGTTTCCTCAAAGGGATACTGGAGTTTTCTTGTGGGGAAAATGTAGTGTCCCAATGAGAAAACTACTGTGCAAAATAATGTCATTCGCAGTAGCAAAGTTATAAGATTTTTGCTTTAAAAATTAAGTTATTTTACCATTGTTAGAGGTCTAAACTCTTATAATCAGGTACCGTTTCCAAGAAAACATAAGTTTGTTGAGCATAATCCATTTTGCAAATGTACGTTTCTATGCCATTCGAAACGATGAGATAATCAACATGGAGTAGGAGATTGTAAGCTGAAATTTGGTCAAAAACCTTTTGTGTGAGCTTAATATGTGGTGCTTTATATTCGATTATCATGCGTGGCGAAAGGTTTTTGTCGTACAAAACGCTGTCGGCACGTATCACTTTGTCGCCTACGGAAAGCGCAACTTCGTTGGCAAGAAGACTAACGGGATAGCCTTTGTGGTCGATTAAAAAATGAATGAAGTGCTGACGAACCCATTCTTCGGGTGTAATGACAAAATATTTGCGTCGCAAAATATCGAAGATTTTGCGACGACCGTCTTCGTTTTTTACCTTTATATTATAAGGTGGAAGATTGAGTTGCACCATAATTTTGTTTGTTTCCTATTTCTTCAGCTCGCTTCTAACTTTCCTTCGGCTCGTTTAAAAAGCAGATAGAATTTTGTTTTCTCTTATTTATCTCGTAACTTTGCATACGATAGAATAGGGCGGAAAGATGTTCTTTTTCAAAGTGCGATTTCTCGCCACGAGCATATACAAATTTCGTTTCACTCATTTGTATGCTGCGTGTGGCTTAACGAAATCGTTGAAAAAAACTTTTTGCGCACAAATTCACTACAAATATAGATAATTTTTCCGAGAGCTGACGTCTATTTTCTGAAAAATGGGATTGTAAAAGGCTGTGGAACGATAATAAAAGCTATGTCAACAAAACAAGGAACTACCTTTGAGACGATAATGTCCGACTTAAAAGCACGAAATTTTTCACCCATTTATTTATTAATGGGCGAGGAATCGTATTATATAGACAAAATTTCAGATTACATTGCAGAGAATGTACTGACACCCGAAGAACAAGATTTCAATTTGAATGTTTGTTTTGGGGCAGATGTTTCAGCCGTTCAGGTAACAGACATGGCGAAACGTTTTCCAATGATGGCAGAACGACAGGTGGTCATTGTTAAGGAAGCGCAAAATATTCATTCTTTAGATGCGTTAGAAAAATATTTGAAAAATCCAGCCAAAACAACAGTTTTGGTTTGGTGCCACAAAAATGGAAAAATTGACGCACGCAAGAAAGTGGTTGGCTTGGCACAAGCTAATGGGGTAGTGTTCGAAAGTAGAAAAATTAAAGAATACCAACTTGCAGGTTTTATGCAAAAATATTTGGTTACAAAAAAAATAGCAATCGACCCCAAAGCAGCACAAATGATAGCCGACCATGTTGGAGCAGATTTGAACCGACTCACATCTGAACTTGATAAGGTGGCATTATCGTTGCCAGAAAATAACAAAAAGATTACTCCAGAAATTGTAGAAAAAGAAATTGGAGTTAGCAAATATTTTAACACTTTCGAATTAAGAGATTCTATTGTTCATAGAAACATTTTTAAAGCCAATCAGATTGTTAATTATTTTGATAAGAATCCAAAGGCGGGCTCACTCTATTCTTTCTTGCCTTTGCTCTTCTCTTACTTCCAAAATTTAATGGTCGTCTTTTATTCTCCCAACAATAAAACAGAAAATGGAATAGCGCAAGTTTTAGATTTGAAGAACACATGGGGAGCAAAAGATTACTATATAGGAATGAGAAATTACACTGCCCAAAAAACAATGAACATCATTTCAAAAATTCGTGAGATTGATGCCAAAAGTAAAGGCTTAAATAACCCAAGTACAGAAGCAGGCGATTTGATGAAAGAATTAATCTTCTTCATTTTGCACTAACAAGGAGAACTAAAATAGGGCTTTTTAATCGTAATTTTCGATTAAAAAGCCCTATTTCTATACTTGAAAAGCCTATTTTTACCGCCAAAAATGCCTTAAAATGCCCCTTTTTCTACATTTTTTCATCTAAAAGGAAAAACTTATTTTATGTGCTTTTTTAACGTAAGTAGTTAATAATATGTTCTTTACACAGTTTTAAAACGCTTATACAGCGATTATTTATTTCACATCTTTACATCGCTTCGAAATATGAAAAATACGCTTATTTTTGCCGTTTTTTCAAACTAAAGATTTACTTTTTGCGTTTATTAGTATTTAGTTTATTAAAATACACCTTTTGTTTTGTAAATTAAAATAAAGTAATTTACCTTTTGTAGAGCATATTTAAAGACTTAAATAATGCACGTTTGTATTTATATTTGTATTTGTAAATCAAAATCAAACAATTTAGAACTTAATATGTTTAAATATACAACCTACTCAAATATAGTGTAAATTACTAAAAATCAGTATTATATAACAACTCGATAACCTAACTGCGACAAAAAGAGGACATATTTCTCCAAAATAAACGCATATCCTTTAAAATTTGATTTTAAATTGTATAATACTTTATTAATAGCCAGATTATTGCCTAAAATAGCCTATTTAAGGCTTTAAGTTATTTTTCTTTAGGTTTCTACATTTGTTGATGTAAATCCGAATTGCACACCTTTTATGATTTTAGATTCATATTTATTGATTTGTAAATGTTTATTTTTGAAAACAAAAATAGGTTCGATTTATTTGTGTATATAAATCTTTTGTTTTACCTTTGTAAAGTCATTGAGAAATAAGAAAAATCCTTTTAAACGGTAAACATTGGTATGAAAGATAGAATAAAACGCTTAATGGAGAGTCAGCATATGACCCAACAAGACTTTGCAGATTATATTGGAATTTCATCAGCATCTCTTAGCAGCATCTTTACAGGACGAACCAAACCTACATTAAATACGGTTGAGGCTATAAAAGGAAAATATCCGACTATCAGTCTTGATTGGTTGATGTATGGAAAGGAACCAATGTTCCCTGACACTGCTTCTACATCACAAAAAGAAAGCCAAGGAAATGTAATTCCAGAGTCTGTAAATCTTTTCAACGATATTCCTGCTGCCACCCTCCCCTTTGTAGATGACGAACCTCAAAAGATGGTGCAACCTGTAAATAAGGAAAGGAATATTGTTCAAACAAGTGTGAAATATATTGACAAACCACAACGCAATATTACCGAAATTCGTATCTTTTTTGATGACCAAACTTGGGAAACATTTGTTCCAAAAAAGTAGTTTTAGAAATTTAATTTTAACATTTCATTTTCTCAAATCGTTCTGATAATTTTTCAGATAAACTCCAAAAGTCGCCAACAGGTATTGTTTCTGGTTGGCGACTTTTTTCTTTCCTTCTAATTTTGGAATAGTTTGAATTGGCTTTAAAATTGCTTTCTACCCTCTGATAACGCATTCCTAATTTTAATTTAGAATATTATATATATGCAAAAGTAAATGTTTTAAATATGCAGTAATAGATTTTGCGAAAGCAACTTTATCTTTTTGTTTTCCCTATTATATAGTATGTGTTCATGAGAACGTTTCTCTCTATTTTTGCGCTGATAACTTTCCTCTACAACCCTCACCCAAACCGATTGAGATTACTATTTTTTTAATTTTTAAAAAGTGATATGCTATTATGTAGAAGCGAAAATTTTGTGTACCTTTGCACCTAGATTTTCTATTATATCATCATGAAAAAGAAATTTGTTCTCGACCTAAAGGTTGTTGCTGTTGAGCGTTTAAATGCTAAAAATGTGCTTTTAAAACTCACACAAGAGGCTCCATTGCCCGATATGAACCCAGGTCAATTTGTCGAAGTTAGGGTTGATAATACGTCTGAAACTTATCTTCGACGCCCTATTTCCATTAATTTTGTTGATAAATTGCGCAACGAATTATGGTTGCTTGTTGCTACGATTGGCGATGGAACTCGCCATATTGGTGCCGTTAAGGTGGGCGATACGCTCAATTGTGTGTTACCTTTGGGCAATGGTTTCAGCTATCCTCAATCCTCAACTGATAAGGTTTTGCTTATCGGAGGCGGTGTTGGTGTGGCTCCTTTGCTCTATTTTGGCGAACAGTGCAAAGCACGCGGCAACGAAGTAACCTTCCTTTTGGGTGGTCGTACTGCCACAGATTTGTTAGAGTTGGACACGTTTAAGCAATATGGTGAAGTGTTTGTAACCACCGAAGACGGCTCATTAGGCGAAAAAGGTTACGTTACCAACCATTCCATACTTCAGAAATGCGAGTTTAATCAAATTTCAACCTGCGGTCCAAAGCCCATGATGATTGCTGTGGCTAAGTATGCTCGTGCTGCTGATGTGCCTTGCGAAGCCTCTTTAGAAAATCTTATGGCTTGCGGACTCGGTGCATGTTTGTGCTGCGTAGAGAAGACCACAGAGGGCAATCTATGCGCTTGTACCGAAGGTCCAGTGTTTGATATAAAGAAATTGTTGTGGTAAAGCTCGCTCCGAGTGTCTATTCCCACCACATTATTATATATAATAAGGAAAGAAAAAGAAGAAACGGCAATGGCAGACTTAAATGTTAAGATAAGCAACCTTAAACTTAAAAACCCCGTAATGACCGCCAGTGGAACTTTTGGTTATGGTTTAGAATTTCAAGATTTTGTGCCTTTAAACCAAATTGGTGGTATTATTGTGAAGGGAACCACCTTAAATCCACGTCAAGGCAACGATTATCCTCGTATGGTAGAAACGCCAAAGGGAATGTTAAACTGTGTTGGTTTGCAAAACAAGGGTGTTGATTATTTCGTAGAACACATCTACCCCGAAGTCAGCAAGATAGATACCAATATTATCGTCAATGTAAGTGGCAATTCGCCAGATACTTACGCCGAAGCAGCCGAACGTTTAAATGGTCTTGAACATGTGCCAGCGATAGAGTTAAACATATCGTGTCCGAACGTGAAAGAAGGTGGCATGTCGTTTGGTGTAACCTGTTCTGGCGCAGCCTCAGTCGTTCGTGAAGTTAGAAAGCGTTACAACAAAACGCTGATAGTGAAACTTTCGCCCAATGTAACCGATATTGCCAGCATTGCACGCACCTGTGAAGCCGAAGGCGCAGACGCTGTTTCGCTCATCAATACCCTTATGGGCATGTCGATAGATATAGAGAAACGCGCCCATCGTCTTAGCATTCGTACAGGCGGATTGAGTGGTCCTGCCGTTAAGCCCGTAGCGGTTCGCATGGTTTACGACGTAGCCACGCAGTGAAAATCCCTGTTATCGGTCTTGGTGGTATCTCTACCGCAGCCGATGCTATTGAGTTTTTAATGGCAGGTGCTACTGCTATTCAGATAGGAACCGCCAATTTTGTAGACCCACAAGTAACCATGAAAGTGCGCGATGGCATTTCCGATTGGTTAGATGCCCATGGTTGCAACTCCGTAACTGAAATTATCGGTTGTGTAGATTGATTGCTTTAATGTGGGTTCTAAAAATTATCTTTGCTGTATTTTGAGGTTTTTATTGAGAAAAAATAGGCAGTGAATGAGGGAGCATAGAGGATTATGCGACCGAAAGACCTTGCATAATCTAAACTTGAATGAAATTCGAAGATTGCAAGCAAAAATGTTACAGCATATATCAAATGCGAAAAAATCAGGATTGACCTTAAATGACTACTTTAAGGAAGGTCTTCATTTGATAAGTGCCATTTGTAAATAAAAGAAAGAAATGAAGTATTGTAATATAGATACAGATTATACTCCTAAAATTACAGGAAAAAGAGATGGTGATGTAGCCGTGGTGAAGAATAAAGGTTCATTCTCTAACAAAGAACAGGAAAAAGCGTTTGATGATTTTTTTATAGCCAACTACAAAGAAAAAAACAGAGTTTTATTATCCGATTTTCGGCTATTTGACACAAAAAATCGCTTTACAATTACTTACTTCCCTAAAACAAAATCTATCAAACAGTTAGATTTTATGGCTTTTGGCCCATACGAACATGGATTGCAGTTTTTGGTGACTCAAAAAGTTTATGATATAATTTCAAAGTATAGATTGCCAACACACAATAAAATACCAGCAAAAATTGACACCTTCACTCAGAACTATTATTTAGTGGGTTTCCCCATGCTTCCTAAAAATGCTTACGATTTCAACAAAAGCACTTTTTTCGATTACAAGAATGGGATTCAAGTTAAATTCCAAGGTATTGAGGACTATGAAACTGCAAATTATGATAGGATTACTGCAAAGCCACAAAGATTATTTCTTAAAGCACGAATCCAGTATGATATTATTAAAACTACAACAGGTGTATTTTTTTCATCCGAAATAATAAAAGAATTTGAGAAATATAATATTACAGGATATAGAATAATCGAGGGAATATTAGAAACATAATTTTCTACTCCAAAGTGTGAATTCTTCAAATACGTTTTATAATTTTGCACTTGCTGGTTGACTCTGCGAGTTTGAAAAAAACATCCATTACGTGAAAAATCCCACCAAAAGAGGTTATTTTGTCAGATTTTATTGCTACCTTTGTCATGTCAGTTGGTTGATTCTTTTATATGTTTAGTAGCACTAAGATAAGTGAATTTTCTGACATACACAAGTGTTTGAATACTTTTATGTATCAGGCACTTGCATTTCTTGCAAGCAAAAACGCTGCGGAAATAAGGAAAACAAATAAAAAATGAAAATATTTAGCACAGCACCCGATGGCAATGAAATGGCTGATATGGCAAATGCACGCTACTTTAATTTGGCTATAAAACAAATTGAAGAAAATGCAGAATGGTTAAAAACAGCAAATAAACCAACGCAAGCTCTTTTAGCACATATTGAAATACTAATTATGCTTGCAAAAAGATTTCCAATCGATGCAAATTTGAGCATCAAAAAAGACAAAGTAAAAGAATGGAAAAATACGTTTAACGATTGGTTTGAACGTGTTGGTAATAAAATACCTGCAAAGTACAGGGACGGTATAAAAGCCAATGGCGATGAACTCTTTAAACAATTGGAACAATATGGACACTAATAATTTTAATGAGTTAATAAAACCATTCTTTTGGATCGAACACGAAAATAGTGTTTCGGTATGTTTGAATGTTGGAGAATACAAAGCAGAAATTTTCCAAGCAAGAGAAGATGAGGGCTTTGAGGGCAACGGTTATGATTGGGGGACTTTAGCAAAAGTATTTTTGGAAGAACAAAAAACTGAACTAATAGAAGTCATAAAGTTTGACCCCGAAGCAGATATGTTTTGTGTTTATTCATCTAATCCAGATGCTCTAAAATCTTTTATAATTGCATTTAAAGAAACCTGCGAAAACGAAACTTTAATACAAGATTTATTTTTAAGAGCAGAATTAGATTAAAAAACACATCTTTATACAAACAAAAAACCGCTTCAAATGGAGTGTTTTTTTTGTTACAAAAGAAAAAAGGAGTAAAAAAACAGAGACTTTGAAAGATGTACAAAAGCAAATAAAACAAATGATGAAAGATTACAATATTCCAAAATCTTCGAGAAATTTTGCAAAAAAAATATGGATGTCACTAATATAGAAAATAAATTCAATAAGCTTTGCGCCTGTTGGATTTAGAAAGAGAAGAAAGAGCTTTGGATATTTTAAATGAAATAATCATAAAGGCTCAAAAAGAAAAAGATGCTCTTTTTTTTATTCGTGCAAGTTGTGTTTTAGGAGAACTTTTTTTTTCAAAAAGGGAAAACAGAAAAAGCACAACAATATTTATTAAATGTCATTAATACGCCGTATGAGAAAAATGATGTTGTGGATTATGAGAAAGCTGTAGCTGCTAGCATACTTCATCAGATAGGGTAATTTCATACATTAGAAAAATGTCTAAAAAGGAGGTAAGAATTATGTGTAATGTCAAATATATAATATGTGTTACATTTTGTATGTGTACATATTGTCATGCAGTTGCAACATGTAGCGATAGTATCACTAATAAATTTTCATATAAAGTAATTGAGACATTTGATTATTGCTGGGATAAGAATATCGTCTTTGCAGATACTAATTCCACAGATACAGCTTTATTTATTTCGTCGCACAAGTACATAATCTCTCCTATCTTTAATGCATTTTGTAACAACGAAAACAAACAGGCAGAGTTGGATAAAATCAAATATTGTTGTAAACATTCTCACATTAACGCCCAAAAGAGAACAAAGAATAATATACAACATTACTCCATAGAAATCAATATTTTTTCTAATATAAAGAACTACGCTCCCATAACTTTAAAAATGGAAGAACTCAAGAAACATGCCTATTCGATTGTTGATGTTATATCAGAATCTCCTATTATGTGTCTTGTTTTTATGGAAGCAGATTGTTTAATAGCTGTAACTTATAATATGTTCTATGATTTTGATGATGTATTATCCATTTCAAAATGCTTTGTACAAGACACTTCTCTGCAAGAAAATAGATGCATTACACATTCTACTGACGATTTGTGCCAATAAAAGACCAAAAGAAAGTAAAACGTAACCCATTATTTAAAAGTTATATATTATGGTGGTAATTTTTAGAACCCACCTTATACTTCAAAAGTGCCTATTTTGCAATGCAAAACCTATTGTTTTGAGTTGCAAAATAGGCTCTTTTGAAAATTAACCCATAGACTAAAAACTAAAATCGCACTTATTTCAGTGTTGAAAGTTTCTATTTTATGTCAGCATAAAATGTATATCAGAAAGCGATAAAGTAAGTTCTAATAAATCAAAAATAGAGAGATAGACTTTGCTATTTGGCATATTTACCGTATCTTTGCAATTCTAAGGCAGTATTTCGGCACTGTCGCTGGTGCTTTTTAGCACGAGAGGAAAGTCCGGGCAGCACAGAGCATCTTGCTTCCGAAAGTGAAAGCTATTGGCAACAGTAGATGAAGGTAGAAGAAAATAACCGCCTTGCTTGCAAGGTAAGGGTGAGAAGGTAGTGTAAAAGACTACCAGTGCGTTGGCGACAACGTAGCTGTACCGTTCAAGAGCTGCAAGTTCATGTAAACCGTTGTTTGAGGGTTGCTCGCCCAAGCAATATGCACAGCGGAGGGTAGAACGCTAAAACATAGAGGCGACTCTATGGTTAGATAAATGACAGGCGTCCTTATGCTCGAAAGAAAATAAGGAAACAAAACCCGGCTTATAGAGATACTGCTTTTCTTATACCTGCTTCTCCCCATAAAATGGGGGGAATGCAGTTTGTAAATGCAAGACTTATGGAACGACATACCTATTATAGATACACCATTGACGATTTTCAACATCAAGTTGAGAATAAGATAAAGCATCATAAAGACGAGGCTAATTTCCCCAAAATGGAAGGAAATTTAGACCAAGAGGAATTGGATAACTATCTTTTTGACTATCAAGCAGCCCTTGATACAGAAGGTTCTGAGCGTACACAATATACCATCGCAGGCTTTTTATTGTCGCTTCCTATTCTTGTTTTATCGGCTTTCCCCGAAAAAACACTACCAGTAAAAGGTTACCAAGTGGTGCTTTTAGGTTTAGCCATCGGTCTTTTGCTTTTCCTTTTCTATAAAATTGTGATGAAAATCATTGTTCGTAGCAAAGTGAAACAAGCCAAAGCAGACCACCCCGAAGCATGCCTATATGTTGAAAAGGTGATGCGATACAACAAGTAATAACCCCTTTAAACATTGAAAGTTATGGAAATGCCCGATTTGAGTCAATACAAAGAAAAGTTCACTAAGAATGGTTTTATTGAGAAAATACACCGTATTGCGAAGCGTGCTGGTGCAAAACTCGTTTATGCCGCATTGGTTTTATACTATTTAATAGAAAGCGACAAAGTTTCATTGAAGGATAAAGCAATGATAATAGGGGCGCTCGGCTATCTTATTTCCCCATTAGATTTAGTGCCAGATGCCATTCCTATTGCTGGTTTAGGCGATGATTTGTCCATTTTAATCTTCGTTCTCAACAAAGTTTGGGGCGATGTTGATGAAGAAATCAAAAAGAAAGCTCACGATAAATTGTCGCAATGGTTCGATGAAGAAGAAATGAAAGCCACCGACAATCTATTTAAAGACAACGCAGAAGACATTCCTGTATAACCCAAAGCGAGTGTCTTAGACAAGAAAGGACATAAAAAAATGATTCAATATATGATAGTTGGCTTCGTGTTAGTTGCCTCATTAGCCTACGTTATCCGCATGATAATCAGAACTTTCAAAGTTTCTCGCAACGCTTGCGGAGGGTGTAAAGGGTGCGCAATGCGTTCACAAATGATGCGAAACCAACAGAAAAAAGAAAAAAAGAAATTACATTATCAACGCAATTGTTAGCGAAAAGTTTGGTCGTATCAATAAAAATGATTACTTTTGCACTCGCAATTGAGTTACGACTTCTATTGTAAACAAACTTTTTGGTGCCTGGGCCGGTCGGTTAGGTAACGGTCTGCAAAACCGTGTAGAGCAGTTCGATTCTGCTAGGCACCTCTTTAAAACTTGGAAGAATCTTCTTTCAAGTTTTTTTTATGGTGGGTTTTAAAAATTAGCTTTGCTGTATTTTGAGGTTTTTATTGAGCAAAAATAGGCAGTGAATGAGGGAGTATAGTGGACTATACGACCTAGAATAGAAATAAAACAATTGCATGTTTTGCAATGAAATATTTTATAATGTAAAATAATTTGTGTAAGTTTGCAGGTGAGTAGAGCTATCACGAATAACATCGGGGTTGCTAATATTCATTTTTTGTTGGTAAATAAAATAACAAGCGTTTGCTGTTTATTCTATAAACGTTCTGGAAACTTGGCCGTAGAAAGAACCAATGTAGTTAGAATAAGTTGTGAACGTCTGCGCAATATGCGTGGGCGTTTAACTTATCTTCTGCATTGTGGGTTCGGCCAAGTACCTCAGAACGTGGATAAGTTTGCGTCCACGTTCTTTTGTATTTGGCTGTTCCTCGTTTTTATTGAGTACACAACATTCGTTCAAAGTAAATTTTACTATGGCGAATAAAACTTTAACCTTGGCCAAAAAGGCTAAGAACGATGAGTTCTACACGCAACTTGGCGATATAGAACGAGAGCTTAAACATTACAAAGAGCATTTTAAAGGCAAGACAGTTCTGTGCAATTGTGACGACCCACGAGTGAGCAATTTCTTTAAATACTTTGCTCTGAACTTTGAACCATTAGGATTGAAGCGAGTTATTGCCACTTGCTATAAAAACAAAGAGCCTAATTTGTTTTCGCAAAACCAATCGGAGCGAGCCGTGTATATTGTCTATGAGGGCGACAAAAACGGCAACCGCATTATAAACGATGCCGAAATAGACGTGAAACCCTTGAAAGGCGATGGTGATTTTCGTAGCAAAGAGTGCATAGAACTATTAAAACAAGCCGACATAGTCGTTACAAATCCGCCCTTTTCTTTGTTCAGAGAGTATGTGGCGCAGTTAGTGGAATACGAAAAGAAGTTTGTTATCATAGGCAATCAAAACGCAATTACTTATAAAGAGGTGTTCCCGTATCTTATGAAAAATAAAATTTGGATAGGCTACGGATTTGGTGATATGGGATTTAAAGTACCCGATTACTTTGAACCGAAGGCAACAAGATTTTGGATTGATGATACAGGGCAGAAGTGGAGAAGTCTTGGTAACATTTGTTGGTTTACTAATCTTGATATTCAAAAACGCCATGAAGAACTCATTTTGTATAAGCGTTATTCGCCAGAAGAATATCCAAAATACGATAATTACGGTGCTATCAACGTAAATAAGGTTAAGGAAATTCCTTCTGATTATGACGGAGTTATGGGTGTTCCAATCACATTTATGGATAAATATAATCCAAAACAATTTGAGATAATTGGCATGGCAGAAGATAATGGAAGAGGTTATAGCGGAGTAGAATCCAAATGGGACGGAATCAATCCACATTGTGTTATTAATGGGAAGAATAAATTTAAGCGTATTTTTATCAAACGCAAGCAATAAAATTAGTGTAAATGCTACCTTGTAGGGGCGTGATTTATCACGTTCCTAACACCCTAATATTTGCTGAGAGGAACGTGAATCGAGTTGTTGAGCAAAGCGAAAAAATCACGCCCCTACGGCTAACGCCCTTGCTCGCAAATGAATATTTAGGTACCATTTTAAAGATGCAAAATCAAATTTTGAATACCTTACAATAAAAAAATAAGAACAATGAAAATAGAACTTAAACCAATCAAACTGAAAGACCTTTTTGAAGGTTATGAAGATAATGAAGAAGAGGGCGTTGTGGCATACGGCGGACGACTTGATGTGCGTCCTAAGTATCAACGTGAGTTTGTTTACAAGGACGAACAGCGTGATGCGGTCATAGATACGGTGCGTAAAGGTTTTCCTTTGAACGTGATGTATTGGGTGAAGAAAGACGATGGAAATTTTGAAGTGTTAGACGGACAGCAGCGAACCATTAGTATTTGCCAATATCTGAAGGGCGATTTTTCCATAAAAGAGCAATATTTTCATACGCTAACTGAAGACCAAAAGGAGCAAATATTGGATTACGAACTCATGGTTTATTTCTGTGAAGGTACCGATAGTGAAAAGTTGGAATGGTTTAAAACCATTAACATAGCAGGAGAAAAACTCTATGACCAAGAATTACGTAACGCTGTTTATACAGGTGAGTGGCTCACAGATGCAAAGCGACATTTCTCTAAGACAGGTTGCCCAGCAATGGGATTGGGCGATAAGTATGTGAAAGGTACGGCTATACGTCAAGAAATATTGCAACTTGTTTTATCGTGGATAAACGATGAGGCGAAAGGAACGACCGATGAAAAGATTCGTCAATATATGGCAGACCACCAACATGATAGTAATGCCAACGAGTTGTGGCTTTATTTTACACAGGTTATTTATTGGGTTGAAACTATTTTTCCGACTTATCGTCGTGAAATGAAGGGATTACCATGGGGATTGCTTTACAATGAATTTGGTAAACAATCATTAGATACAAAGAGATTGGAGGCAGAAGTTGCCCAACTTATGGCGGACGATGAAGTGCAAAATAAGAAAGGAATTTATGAATATGTGCTTACACGCAATGAAAAGTACTTAAATATCCGTGCCTTTGAGAAGAAAATTAGTCGTGCTGTATACGAAGAACAAAAAGGTATTTGTCCGATTTGTGGGAAACATTTCGAGATAGAAGAAATGGAAGCCGACCATATTATACCTTGGCACAAGGGCGGAAAGACAGAAAAAGATAACTGTCAAATGTTGTGTATGAAGTGTAATCGCACAAAATCTGGCAAATAATTGCCAAATAGCTCCTATTTGCTTGAAATGTGGTCTTTTTATTCGTAATGTATCAGATGAAATTGTAGTGTTGAGATGGAGCGAAAATACTTATTCTTATTACTTTTGTAGTCAGGAAAAAGAAGCCGAAATAGGTGCTAATGAATCTTCTTAAAACAGAATCTATCCCCCAATCTGCTGAAGGTTGGGGGATTTTTATTAGTATTCGCCTTTTGTAAATGTGAAATCGAGGAGAATTTGTTGAGGCGTTTTGCTTGAATGATAGGTATAACGGAAATTGAAACCTGCTTCTTTATAGATTTTTGTTCCCATATCTGCCTTTACTGCATCGAGCAAAGTTTTGCGTAAAGTAGCGGTATGTGCGTCAATAACGGCTTTGTTATCAGCTTCGTTGAAGAAAGAATGATAATAATGTATGGTGTGTGTGGCTGGTTCGTAAACCATACTGTCCATACGAGTATTATTTTCTAAGGGTGTAGGACAATTCTTTTCAGTAAATTCCTTACAATCTTTTGCGGCACGGTCTTCTAAACTTTCGTGACAACTAACAAGGGAAATACTTGCAAAGAGCAACAGAAAAACTTTATTTATCTTCATAAACATGCGGTATATTAATGTTTCAACAGCGCAAAGGTACAAAAATAATTACTGAAATGGTCATATAATGGGGACGATAAACTATAAAAGCAAAATGAAAAAGAAAGAGTTCGGTATTGCGCCGAACTCTTTCAACATTGTTTAATCTTTAAATCTTATAACAAACTTAACGCATGATGCGCTTAATGGTCTTCTGTTCTCCGTTTGAATAGGTAATGCGGCTGATACAAATTCCCTTTGTAGGTTGCAATAAACGTCTACCACAAAGGTCATAATATTCAATCTTTACTTTTGAATCGGCAGTGCAATCAGTAATACCAGCAGCATTATCACACCATACTATTTCAGAACGTTTTGTTTCGCCACCCCCTTTATATATCATTTGAATGCCGACACGCTTAAAATCTTTGACGTATGCATAGAACATGCGCAAGTTTCCTTTCAAGAAGAAGTAATCGCCATCATTATAACTAACAGGAATATCTGTCAAATTATCATCTAATTGGGAATAAGTTTCTGTGTCAAAAGTATAAGGTGCCTTGTCTGAATCGAAATAAACATTATAATAAAGATGCTCTGGCAAAATAAATTCGCCATTCACATCTTGTGCTTTGATGCTAAATACCACTGGTTGTCCGTCTTCTTCGCTATATTCTTCTAATTTTATATCTGCTGGATTGGCAGGTGTAAAAGGTTTATCAACGAAAATTGTAAGATTAGGGTCGGCATAGGCAGCCCAAACATTAAGTTCCTCCAAACCTTCATTAATAAGCATTAATCCCTTTTCATTACAAGTAAGTTTTCCTGTGGTAGCATCTAAATCGAAAGTCAAATTATCAGCATTTGACACTGTCATTTTCTTCTGTCCGTCGTCTGTTGTTTGATAGTCATAAATAGTTGGTTTCATGAAAACGTAATTATGTTCATCTTTGTTCAAACCAATATATTGAGGTTTAAATACAACTTTCGAATTTTCTTTTGTGCCTTTAATCCACATGTCAGGAGCATTTTCATCATCAAAAACAAACGGATTTTTTAAATAGAAATCGTTTCCGTCTATAGCAACTTGGGCTATAATATTCTCTTTTTCACTTTTAAGATTGAGGAAATTGAGTACATAAGTTGATGGTTCCAGTCCTTCAGGAAGTTCCGTTGCTGTTTCTTTGAAAGGTTTGATAACAATATCGGTAGTGCAAAATCCTCTCCATTCTCCTTCGGCAGTGGTCAGTGCAATAATCGTATTGGGCAATTCCGTTTCTGCATCTTTCCCATCGCTTACTTGTGTGAGCGTATTATCTTGTAGTTCAAACTTTACATCGCCTACAAATTTTCCGTCTGCTGTCATTTCAGGAATATAGTTAAGTCCGTCAGGAGTCTTTTCTAATTTAAGACGTGTAGCATAAAGATTGATTGTTTTTCCTTCTGAATCATAATCAGTATCAATAGCCTGTGGTGTATGAAGGACGTAAGAGCTGCCTCCAAGTGGCTCTAATTTAAGGTAAGAGAAGGTATAACACTTGCCCAATGCGTCATAAATGTATAAATTACCGTCCTTTCCTTTCAGGAAATTACCTACTGCACAAGTTTGTGGAACATAATCTATTCCTGTAGTCCCACCAGGTACTGTACAGAAAGCCTTCCGTTGGAGGTTTTCTATCGCCTCGCCTTCTGGTTTATCCCTAATGATTACATCAGAGATAATAGGTAATTTTCTCTGTGCTGCCTTAGCAAACATGCGAAGACTTTTCTGTTGTGACTGAGTTTTTAGTACAGAAAACAAATGTTGGTTGTTACTGTTCTGCGCCATAGACATAATAGAGGTGAGCGCAGCAATGATAGTAAATGTTACTTTTTTCATAAATATGTAACTTTGGTTAGTATAATCGTCCGAGTTTGAACACAATCTTTACCGAATAGGTTGGGAAAATGTTCGTAACATACGCCTCTAAATCGATATAAAAGGCTAAGAGGTGATGGGGTTTAGTTATTCACAAAAGTATAAAAAATTATGATAACAGAAAAAATATATTGTATTTTAATCTTAATATGTTCGTTATTTTTAATAAATATTTAACTTTAAATAAGCCTTTTGTAACTATTCTGTATTTTTATCAACTTCTTAGTAATGATAAAGATTCAAAAACGAACTGCAAAATTTTGATTTTTCACTTATACAAACGTGTATAATGGCTTGTACAAACTTGCTTTTATGGGTAGGAAAGGGGGGAACGTAAAAGCTTTTGGTTACTCTATTTTAGGGTTGTTGCCTAATTTTTACGTTGTAGACTCAGAAAAAACAAGCCCTCGAAAGTAGGGAAACTTTCGAGAGTTTAAGTGTAAATAGAGTGTTTCTATTATTTCACGACAACTTTTTTGACCTTGCCATTGGTGAATTTCACAATGTTAATGCCGTGTTGTAGTTCCTTCAATTGTTTACCTTCGATAGAGTAAATGCTCTTTACTGTTGTTTCTTCATTCGAATTTAGTGGCGCATCAATGCCTGCTGCAAGTGGGTGTAGGTCTTCAGCACCTAATATTTCTGTGGACATATCGCCCACTCCTGCTGGTACAACGTGGTTGATTGCAGTGTAAACACGTACGAAATCGATAAAAGGGAGGACTACTTTTTTTCTATTTTCGTCCACAGCATTTGCAATATCCATTTCTCCATTGTTTTCGTCTGATGTGTTATCGGCATATCCCCAACGATATCCTTTCTGCACATACCAACCTGAAACTGGGTCTTTAATGCTATTGTGTGGTAAGAGCGTACCTTTGAAGGTTAAGTTTTCTTTTATCCAAAGTGGATAATATTCTTGCTTGTGCCAATCATTGCGTGGAATAACTCCTTCTTTACCTTGATTGTCTGTCCAATGGATTTCTTGTACTGCTGTTGCATTTGGCTTGTAAGTGATTTCGTAATTGTAAATAACTTGGTCAGGACAATCAACATCGGCACTTCCGCTCAGTTCATACCACTTGTCGTCGGGTTTCCCATTGCCATTTGTATCTTGTGAAACCATTACTATTCCTGGCTCGTTATTAGTTTTTGAAGCATTGCCGATGACTTTAAAGTCGTTGGCATTTTCGACATTAATGATAGGGTGGTCGAAATGGAAGGTGATGTATCCTCCGAATGGTCCTAAAGAAATCATACCTTTCTTGTTGTTAGCAATAAGGTCGGTACATTTTTTAGCAGCTGATTCTGGTGTGTCGGTTGCCGTCATTTCAGGCAAACTGTTTGTAAATTGTCCTGGTGCAGGTACAAATTCATCTACTGCCTGAATATAAGGGTTTTTTGTTTGCGCAAAAGACACAATTGATAAAGACACCAATGCGACTGATAAGTAAACTTTTTTCATAATATATTTAAATTTAACCCTTTTGTTTCTTCTTTTAATTCTTCTTTAAAAAGCAAGTATGACCAGGTATATCGCCTGTTTCTGTGTGCCATTTGTATTTGCCATTTCTGTCGAAACAATATAACTTTCCGCTCGAAACGTAATTGGTTGCGTCCATCACGTAGATATCTCCTGTAATAGGGTGAATGGTAAGGGCGTATGGTGTTTCAATAGGGTAGTCGGTTGGGAACGTGATAAAGTTGTTATTGATGACTTTATTGGTTCTAATATCTACAACTTTAAAGTTGGTTTCGCCTTTCACCTTTGAGAAGCAGACCAACGAATCGCCATGTATATCGAAAGTCATGGACGGAATATTAAGCGCATCAACCACTTTTTCGTTGTCTATTACATAGATATTGGGGTCAATATCGTTGCGATTTCCTTGTGATGCCACATAAAGTTTGCCATATTTATCGTTGCGAATGCGGAATAAATTTGGGGCTACATCAATAGTATTCACCACTTTAAAGGAATTAATATCAATCACGCTGACGGTACGGTCGTAGCCCAATGCTTTGTTCATGCCCCGATAACCGCCACTATTTGCCACATAAATTTTGCCGTCTTGCACCACCATTTCTTCTGGTTGATAGCCTACAAGGCATTTTCCTTCTATCTTTAGCGTTGCCGTATCTACTTTATAAACAGCCCCAATGACGTCTGCTTCACCAATTTTGCCCACATAAGATGAAACGTAAGCATACTTTCCATTGAAAGAAAGGTAGCGACAATTCGGAATATCAATGTGTCCACGACTCACAGCAGTCTGTGCATCAGCTACTTCCACCTTGTTTGATTGGTTGATAACTATCCAAAGTTGGTCGCCATATACCTTTATATCGTTGCCCACGTCGCCCAATTCTTTCACCAAATTAGGGTTGCGTGAAGGGAAAATATTGCGGAAATATTTTCCTGAGTCAAGGTCTAAATAGTCCAAAGTGGCTTTGTTAGACCCCATATTGCCTTCATTCAGCACATACATACCCGCAATATTGGTATGGGTAACTTCGCTAATATCGTGAATATCAGGTAAATTATCGTATCGTCCTCACGACACGAAGCTGCTGTAAGGAGTAATAACAAGATGAAAAAAACGTGTTTTACTTTTATCATTGTCTTGTATTTTTTAGAGTTCTATTTGTAATCCAATCGTACCATTAATGCCCGGCATTGGGTAATTGAGGATTACATCATATTTTTGGTCGAAAATGTTGTTAGCTTCCAATATCAATCTGCATTTTTTAGCCCATAAATTAAAGTCGTATTGCAAACTTAAATCACTTGTGTACCAAGGCTGCATGTAGTTGATTGGCGTGTTTTCTTGCTGATTGTAACGCTCGCCCGAATAAATAAAACTATAGTTGAGTGTCCAATTGTGGTAAGCTAAATTCACGATTGCCGACCCACTGTGGTGTGGAATATACGGAATTTGGTGCTTGTAAAACGAGTTTGATTTATTGGTTACATCTATTGCTTTTTGGTAAGTGTATTGCAAGCGACCTGTAACTAAGAAATCGCGTATCGGCTGCATCGTTATAGCACCTTGCATGTCCATGCCTGTGATGTGAACCTTACCTAAATTGAGCATTGTCCAACGGAATTGCTGCCCCTTAGGGTAGGCTATGATTTTGTCGTGAATGGAGTTGTAATAAACATCGGCTTGAAAATGAAGATTGTGCAAGAAGCTTTTGCTATTTGTTTTGTCGAACACGGTGCCGAAATCATATTGTACGGCACTTTCAGGTTTTAGATTTGAACTGCCTAAATCGGTGTAATACAAGTCGTTGAAGGTAGGCATGCGGAAACTACGCTTTACGAAAGTGCGCAAACTAAACTTTGTTTGCGAGCCATTTTCTTGCTTGTCGATGAGTGGAAAATCTATGAATACGGCAGGTGTAAACTTTGAAATATTATTGGTTTCACTCATTCCGTCCATCAAACGCTCCGTTGGGTGGAGTTTATCGTGAACGAAAGTGCCGAGAATAGAGGCTTGAATGCGAAAATATCTGCTTTCAAACGCTGTTGCTAAGCTAATGAGATTAGAAAATCTTGTTGGGAAGACAAAGCGATAAGTGTTGGCATTGAGTTTGTTCCAATGGAAGTCGTAAGCCATAGAAACGCTCCAATTGGGCAAGATTTCGTAGGCATTGGCAGTTGAAACATAAACTTCTTGTTGCCAATATTTATTGTTGGCAGGCAGTTGGGTGGTATCGTTGTTCACATAATGCGTGCGGTAAAACGCATATTTAGCCAACCATTGTGTTGAAAAACAGTCGGTAATATCTTTTTGGAAACGTGCTTGTACAAAGGTGTTTACATCGCCTTGTCGCTCGCCACGTCGCCAAACATTGTTCACGATAGCCCCTGGAATGCCTCGTTGGCTATTATAAAAATACGCTTTTGTGTTCCAAAAACCACGAGTGAGAATACCATTGATATTCAAGTCCACACGGTCGGCACGTATGTCGCCATTCTGTCGTGTTGCCGTTGTGTCGTAAGCCACTTCTCCCGAAGGGTTACACGGCGATAATTGAATTTATATTTTCCACTTGAAGTGAGGTGTTCCACATTGAACGAACTTGAAACCGTTTCAGAAATGCGTTGTTCCCATAAGCCAGAGATGCGGAAAAGGTCGCTCGAACCATATTTCGTTTTAAATTTTAGGTTGTAATGCTTGTTGTTAAAAAAGCGTGGACGGCGTGTGCAAATGTAGACACTGCCTGCATTTCCAAAATCGGAAGCAGGTTGGAAGATAGCACTTTTCTGTCCGTTATACAATGAAATTTCGTCAATATTGTCTAATGAATATTGTCCAAGGTCGATTTGCCCGTTTTGAGCATTGCCCAATTCTACTCCGTCGTAGAAAATTCCCACATGATGCGTACCCATACTGCGAATATCGACTGTCTTAATGCCACCTACACCACCATAGTCTTTAAGTTGCATACCAGAGAAATAGCGCAAAGCATCAGCCACCGATTGACTATTCAAACGTTCTAAATCTTTGCCTTGTAAGCTTTGAGCAGGTACAATTTCGCGTTGGGTCAATCGTGAAGTGATAACCACTTCATCAATTGTTTGAATTGAATCTAATTGTGGTGTTTGAGCTTTCACCCCAATAGTGCATGCTAAAAGAATAACTGTGGGCAATAACTTCATAATGTATAATATATTGTTGTGAATTGAATGACTTGCTATTTCGTATATCTTCTTTGCACGCTAAAACCCACTGTTTTGACTCTAAAAACAGGCTGTTTTGAAGTGCAAAACAATAGGTTTTAATTTTATTCTTATTTTATCGGACAAACCAAATGGCGCATCTGGTGTCCGCCCCATTGGTTGTTATCCTTATAAATAAATCCAACCCTTGTATAAAGTCGCTCTGCCTGTGGGTTGTTGGTATCGACTAATAGTCCAGTAGGCAGATTTATGGATTTCCCCTTTTCGATAGTTGCTTGTAAAAGTTGTTTGGCAATACCTGCGTTTCTGTAATTTACATCAACGCAAAGCGAGTCAATGTAGAGTTCGCCAGCGGTAGTTTCATCGTCCATGTCAGAGAAATCTCGACCGAATGCAGCTATTGCCCCATCTATAAATGCTTGTCTCAGAGAGCGAAGGAGGCTGCGTCATAGCTCACACATATCCCTGCAATCGTTCCATCAGGGGTTATTGCCACCAATGTGTTGCAGTAGGAATATTGAGAATCAGTACGTTCGACGAGCGATTTCATAAGGTTGAAAAAGTCGTCTAACGTATGTTCTTCTCCTGCAAACCATTGACAGCACTCGTGGTTCATCGCTTCCATGATGAGGCGTGCTATGATAGTCGAATGTTTGGGTTGTGCTTGTGCGATTTTGATTTCCATAATAGTGTGGGGGAAAGTTGTTTTTGTCTATTGCTTTAACGCTGTAAATTCAGCAAGCATTTCAATAACTTGAGCGGTAATGGCTTCTACGCCACCTTTTACGTTCGACTCAATGTTTAAAGGTAATACTGGGTCGTGCAATGATTGGCGCAAAAGGAACCAACCTTGCTCGTTTTCAGCTGTACAAGCGATACGTACGCCTTCGTGGTTAGGGGTTACTATCTGCCAACCCTTATGCTTTTCAGCATTTAAACGGATATGTTCCAACACTTTTTCGCCGTATTTTTTGAAGTCGTCAGTAGTGATTTTGAAACGTATTTCTTTGCTTTCTTCGGGTTGTTGTAAATCGCTTATCAAGTCTTGCAACTCTTTTCCTTCTTTGCGCAAGTTAGCTGCTTCGACAATAAGTTTGGCTACCAAGTAGGCACCGTCGTCTAAGAAATAGTTTTCACGCAAAGCAGCATGTCCAGAAGTCTCTATTGCCAACCACGATTCTTCACCTTCTGCATTCAAACGGAGCGACTCATTGATAACATTCTTGTAACCACGGCGGAAACGATGGTGCACTCCTTTGCGGTCGGCAATGAACTTTGCCAATCCGTCAGAGGTAACTGAGTCGGTTACGATAGTGCTTTGTGGGTGTTCACGAAGGATAACGGCTGAGATTAAAGCAATAAGAGCGTTGCGATTTATCGGTGCTCCCGTTCGGTCTACAATCGCTGAACGGTCTACATCGGTATCGAAAATAATACCCAAATCGGCTTTATTATCAACAACAGCCTTACAAATGGAAGCCATTGCCTCTTTATTTTCAGGGTTAGGAACGTGGTTAGGGAAGTTGCCGTTAGGTTCAAGGAATTGGCTACCCGCAGTGTTTGCCCCTAATGGTTCTAAGACTTTGTTTGCGAAAAAGCCGCCTGCTCCGTTGCCTGCATCTACAATGATGTGCATACCTTTCAGTGGTTGGTCGCCTGAATTTACGCTTTTACGAATATAATCTTTGAGGATTTGGCAATAAGTTTGCATGAAATCAACGTCTTTGACTTCGCCTTTTCCCTCTGTTTGTTGCGCATTTTGTGCAGCAGCAAGTTCAAGAATGCGAGCAATATCTGCTTTTTCCAATCCACCTTTGGCTGTAAAAAATTTCAAACCATTACGATTCCAAGGTAAATGGCTTGCGGTTACCATGACGGTACCATCGGCTTTCAGACTTTCATCAACGGTTGCCATAAACATAGCAGGGGTAGAAGCCATGCCAAAGTTGAGAACTTTTGCTCCCATAGCCGAAGCACCAGCCGAAAAAGCATCGCGAAGTGTTGGACTTGATAGGCGTGAATCGCTACCAATAGCAATAGTTTGTTGCGTTTTGCCATTCTTTTCGCCCAACCATCTTACAAATGCTTGTGCTAAAATACTCGTAACTTCTTCTGTCAAATTAACATTTTCGCCTTCGATACCTTCCAATGCTACGCCTCGAATATCTGAGCCGTTTTGCAGTTTCTTCCAGTCCATTTCTATCTTTTTAGTTATGTTCTTCGTTCTTTTTTTATAAAGTAAATTTATAATAGTGCAAAGTTACAAAAAAGAATTGATAGAGTGGGAGTGGTATTCTTATAATTTTTTTTTCGATTCATGGCATTTTGATGAAAGGAAAGTATCTACTAACTAGTTGAGCATGATACCAAAAGGGTTGCTTATGTGAGCCTACACGAAATGAAACAAAAATCCCTCATAAGCAAAATGAACACTTATGAGGGATTTTATTACTTTAGAAGTTTAAAATTTATTACTTTAGAAGTTTAAAATTTATTACTTTAGAAGTTTTAAACTTTGGAGTTTCTTCGCTGCACCACTTGAAAATTCTGATGGTTGGAATGCTATACATGGTACCCCAAATTGACCTTCAAGGTCGAATTGTGCCATAACATTTTCTTTTTCGTTTACAAATGTTGGTAAGGCTGACTTGTTAGTATATACATATCCTTTGTCACTTAGCATCTGTTGAATACTTGGTGAACGTAAAGTCATCGTGTTGTTAGCAATAAGAAGTGCTGCACCATATTTATTATTATCATCTTTCATTAATAAAATCTTTGGAAAATCAGGAGATTTTGTTACGACCATAATACCTAATGCACCTCCATATCCATCGTCAGTTGTTTCCTTAAAGTAATCCAATTTCTTGTATTCTGCAACAGCTTCGTCCATTGTGAGCTTACCAAAAACAGTGTAAGGCCATGGCATGTTAACTGTTTCAGGAGGTACTTGACCATCGAAATTTTTAAATACGAAATGAATATTTGGTACGAAGTTAGGGTCTCCAGCCTTAGGAACCATTAAAACAAAAGCAGCAGCTTTTTGTTTTGCGTTGTAATAAAGCATTGCACCACTTTGGTCTTTAAGGGTAGTGTAATAGAAACCTAAATTTTTCAAGAATGCAGTTACGTTGTCTGGAGTTACTACTTCCTTGTTCTTAATGTATAAAACAGCTTCTTCAAGTTTGCTATTAGTTTTTTCATCAAGCCAATATTTTACCATTGGGAAATTTTCAATGCCTGTATCAAAGGTGTAATATCCTTTTTCTTTCTTTGATTTCTCTGCATTAAGTTTATGACCACAACGTGCTTCAAAACTTTCGATAAGTGAATAAGGCGCATATTTGGCAAATAAAGGCATGAATAAGCCTGTTTTGTCGGTGATTGGGTTGAGGCGTGTCCACGAATAGGCACTTTCATCATTTGCACCGAACATAAATGTATTTTTGGTTGTGTTCAGTACAATCACAGAAGCTGGTGTAACATCGCTTCTAAAGATGCGTTCTTCTTTGTTACCGCTCTTTTCTTCACTGTATTTGTTGGCTGTAAGGTAAGCTACAAATTGCTTTTGTGCATCAGCGTTTTCAAGTTTTCCCTCAGCAAATTGATACTTAAAGGCTTCACTATCGAAGGTATAGATGAATTCAACTTTCTTGTTGTCAAGGGTTCTTACTTCTTTCAGGTGAGTTTCATCTATTTTTGTAACGGTAGCTCCGCTATTTTTAGACAATTCTTGTGTTAAATTGTCAATGGTAGCACCAAATGAAGAACTTGGAAGAGCTTTTACTGCTTCTTCAATCTTAGGGTTTGTAGCATTATCATCATCGTTACATGCCGTGAAAGTAAACATTGTGCAAGCGAGTATGCACAGCAATGTTAAGGTTTTTAATTTGTTCATAAGTTCTATTTTTTTAATTTGTAATTGTGTCGTTAGTTGAATGAAATATTATTTATCTCCAAATGTAACTTTCTAAATAGGTTACAAATGTAGGAAATATTTTATAATTTGCAAATAATTAAAGTGTTTTTTTTGCGTTTTTCTTGCTAATGAATTTTATTACGTTATTTTTGTGTTGATAATAAGAGGCTTGTTGGCGGATTTTATTAGTAGTAATGAGTGAAATAAATTCCTCAAAACAAATACAAGCCTACCGATTGTAACAATCGCAATCGACTTGGTGGTCGTTGATGATGCCTATTCCTTGCAAATTAACTATAAATAATGACTGACCCAACGTATTTGAATCCACGTTTTTTCAAGTCTTCATTGCTTCTATTTTGCGTTCTTTTTCAAAGTGCGATTTCTTTTGCCACGAGCATGTATAAATTTCGTTTCACTCATTTTGTATTACTGAATACTCTTCATATACGCACTTGCCATTTCTGCGCAACGTTCTCCGTCGATGCCTGCACTGACGATTCCGCCTGCATAGCCAGCTCCCTCACCACAAGGAAACAGACCTTGAAGGCGAACGTGCATAAGGGTTTCACGGTCGCGAAGAATGCGAACTGGCGAACTGGTGCGTGTTTCCGATGCTATCATTGTGGCTTCATTGGTCAAGAAACCATGGGCTTGTTTGCCGAAAGTTTTAAAGGCTTCTTGCAAACGAGTGGTAATCATTTCTGGTAACCAAAAGTGTAATGGGCTGGAAATGAGTCCTGGTGCATAACTTGAAGAAGGTAAATCGTAAGACAAACGCTTGTTTACAAAGTCAGCCATACGCTGTGCTGGAGCTGTTTGGCGCATGTTTCCTTGTTGCCATGTATCAAGTTCAATCTTTTCTTGAAAGTGCATCATGCGCAAAAGGTCATCGCCTTCGATATCTTCGGGATTGATTTGAACCACCATACCAGAGTTCGACCATTTTGTTCCACGGTTGGCTGGACTCATTCCGTTGGTTACAATCTGTTTCGGAGCGGTTGCTGCGGGAATGACAAAGCCCCCTGGACACATGCAAAACGAGTAAACACCACGTTCTTTTACCTGTGTAACAAAGGCGTATTCAGCCGCTGGGAGGTAGTTGCCACGTCCGTTTTTATTGTGATATTGTATTTGGTCGATTAATGTTGCAGGGTGTTCCAAGCGCACGCCAACGGCAATTCCCTTTGCTTCCATTTCTATTTTTGCATCGTAACAATGCTGATAAATATCACGAGCGGAATGGCCTGTGGCAAGAATAACAGGACCTTTGAAAGTTTTTTCTTGTGGTTCACCCTCGTAAGTTGATACGGCTTTCACGCCAACAACCGTGTTACCGTCAGTTTCCAACGCCACCATTTTCGTTTGAAAATGTACCTCTCCGCCACAAGACAGAATGGTATTGCGCATATTTTCAATGACTTTCGGAAGTTTATCGGTACCAATATGGGGGTGGGCATCGGCAAGAATTGTGGTTGATGCACCATGTTGGCAGAACACATTAAGAATTTTATCCACCGAACCACGTTTCTTACTGCGTGTATAAAGCTTTCCGTCAGAGTAAGCACCTGCCCCTCCTTCGCCAAAACAATAGTTCGATTCAGGGCTTATGGTGTGCGTACGAGAGATTTGGGCAAGGTCTTTTTTGCGTTCTCGCACGTCTTTTCCACGTTCAAGAACTACGGGGCGAAAGCCTAATTCTATTAATTTCAAGGCTGCAAATAAGCCGCCAGGTCCTGCCCCCACGACTATTACACGAGGTGAATGGCTTACATCGGGATAATTGGTCTTAATGAAAGCATCGTCGTGCGGCACTTCGTTGATGTAAACTCTCACCTTTAGATTGACAAAAATATCACGGTGGCGAGCGTCAATCGAGCGTTTTAGCGTGCGCACATGATTAATGGTTCGTGCGTCAAGCCCTTTGTCTTTGGCAATAAACTCTTTTATATTCTGCTCGCTGACTGCCACTTGCGGCATCACACGAATTTGATATTCTTGTATCATAATGGATTTTGGGTGTTGGGTTGGGGTGTTATATGAAAGATGAAGCCAATTAGTAAATGCGAGGACCAAATATTTTTGTTCCCACTCTAATCATTGTGCTGCGACATTCAATGGCAATAGGGTAGTCGTTGCTCATTCCCCACGAACGTTCTTTAAACGCTGGGTCGTTAGCAAAATACTTTTCCTTTACTTCATCGAAGAAATTGGCAGCTTCGGTCATTTCTTTTCTTATTTGTTCTTCATCGTCTGTATTTGATGCCATCATCATTAACCCAGAGATATGAACGTTTTTTAGTTCGCGCCATGCGCCTTCTTCTAACAATTGGCGACACTCTTCAATCTTGAAACCATACTTTGAAACTTCTTCGGCAATGTGCAATTCTAAAAGTACGTTGATAATTCGGTTGTGCTTGGCAGCCTGTTTGTTGATTTCTTTCAATAGTTTGAACGAATCAACTGCCTCAATCATAGAGATATAAGGTGCAATGTATTTCACTTTATTGGTCTGCAAATGCCCAATGAAGTGCCATTCTATATCCTTTGGGAGCGTACTTGCTTTTGCCGAAAGTTCCTGTTCGTGGCTTTCTCCAAAGATGCGTTGCCCCTCGTTGTAGGCTGCTTCAAGATATTCGTTGGGGTGAAACTTGCTGATGGCAATCAAACGGACACCTTCAGGTAGTCCGTCTTTCACCTCATGTAAATTTGTTGCTACATCATACATCGTTCAATTGTTTTATGGTATTCGACTTTTTGTTTATTCGTATTCAGGCTTTTCGGTTGGTTTGGCTGCTGATTTGTGTTCAAAAACGTCCATTAATTTTGTATCGGCAATAGAAACAATGTCGTAATCAATCATCGTTTTTCCCATTGCTTCGTCTACATGCTTTACCGCACCATTTACAGAGTGAGCTTGAACAAGGAAAGTTACGATAGAACGCTTTTCCTTTTCGGTCTTTTCGTCAATCGTAATAAAAGCCAAACGTGCCTTAAACCATTTGTCATCTTTATCGCCATCGCTGAAGAAAATTTCTTTATAAGCTGCTGGAGTAATTGCTTTTACGTCAAATTCGCCAGTAATATAATGTAACATTTCTTCGGTTATGGCACTTTCTGCTTCCGAAAAACTCAAAGCTTCCACCGTGTAAGCCTCTGTAACTTTCTTTGTTTGACCATCTTCCATGGTCTTATCGTAGCGCACCTTAGTTTCAAACCAAGCACTTGATTTGCTTCTCATTCTTTTCTAATTTATTAGTGATGCCCACCAAAGCATTTGTGCTGTGTTGGACATGATGATTTATACTAACTGCAAAAGTACTAAAAAAGTCTGGCTTAATCTAACTTTGTTCGCTCAAAAAAATCATAATTCATTTCGGAAAATACAAAAGCACCGCCACTAAACGATACCGTAATTTTTAAAACAATGGGTTTTGAACACCAAAAGAGCCTATTTTGAGCTTCAAAACAATAGGTTTTTAATTTTAAAGCGTTATCTTTGCATGGCAGTTTATACGACAATAGGGCAAGGCGGACGTGTTCGACCAGTCTGAATTGTCTGAAAAAAGCAAAAAGTGAATTGTGTCTGACTCGTCCGACTCGTCCCACATTATTAAAAAATAACAAGCAAATGAACTTTCCTTTATTCATAGCAAGAAAGATAAATGGTAACGAAGATAAAAAGCGCAAGGTTTCAAAGCCTGCGATTCGCATTGCAACCTTTGGTGTAGCCATAGGTCTTGCCGTGATGATTATATCGGTTTGTGTCGTGCTTGGTTTTAAACATACCATTCGTGATAAGGTCATTGGGTTTGGTAGCCATATAACAGTAGCCAATTACAACTCCTTGCAGAGTTCTGACGATTACCCAATTGTAGTAAACGATACAACAATAAACAAACTGAAAAAGGTGAACAATGTACGTCATGTGCAGCGATTTGCCTATACGCAAGGTATATTGAAAACCGATGACGATTTTCTCGGAGTAGTTTTAAAAGGAGTAGGAGCAGAGTTTGATACTACTTTCATTCATAAAAGTATGGTGGAAGGAAGCATTCCAACTTTCTCAGACAAGGCAAATCAACAGAAAATATTAATCTCAAAAACGATTGCTGAAAAGTTAAATCTAAAAGTAAACGATAAAATTTTTGCCTATTTTGTCAATCAACAAGGAGTGCGTACACGTCGTTTCACCATTTCGGGAATCTACGAAACCAATATGAAACAATTTGATTCGCAAATTTGTTTCACCGACCTTTATACAACTAATAAGCTAAATGGTTGGAAAACAGACCAATGTAGTGGGGCAGAAGTCTTGATAAACGACTTTAATCAACTTGACATTTCGGCTTTAAAAGTGCTTAATAGTGTGAAAGGAACGACCGATAGATATGGTGCAACTTATTCGGCTGCAACCGTCATAGAACAAAATCCACAAATATTTTCATGGTTAGACCTTATGGATTTGAATGTTTGGATTATACTTGCCCTCATGATTTCAGTTGCAGGAGTAACCATGATTTCAGGTTTACTCATTATTATATTAGAACGAACCCAAATGATTGGCATCATGAAAGCCATGGGTTCAACCAATAAACAAGTGCGCCATATCTTCCTTTGGTTTGCAACTTTCATCATTGGAAAAGGATTGTTGTTGGGCAATCTTGTCGGATTAGGCATCGTTTTATTGCAAAAATATACAGGTTTGGTATCCCTTGACCCAAAAACTTATTACGTTAGCACCGTCCCCGTAGAGATAAATCTACCACTTATTCTTATCTTGAATATTGCTACCTTATTAATATGTGTCTTTGTTTTAATTGCTCCGAGCTACCTAATAAGCCACATACACCCAGCAAAATCAATGCATTACGAGTAAGAAAAACTAATGTTCCTTTCTTAGTTTTATCGCACAAAATGAGAGAAAAAGTGCAATAATGCACAAATATTTTTGAAATGTGCAATATATTTCTTACCTTTGCAGTGTTTTTTAAGCAACATATAATGGAACATATCCCTAGTTTTAACGAATTAATAGAGAAAAGTATCATTGAACATTGGGATCTTGATGCTTTAACAGATTATAAAGGAAAAACGCTTCAATATCATGATGTAGCTCGTAAAATCGAGAAAATACATATTATGTATGAGGCAAGTGGTATAAAAAAAGGAGATAAGATTGCTATCTGTGGACGCAATTCTTCTATGTGGGCTGTTTCTTTTTTCGCAACCTTAACTTATGGGGCAGTTGCCGTACCTATTTTGCATGAATTTACACCTGAGCAAATCCATAATATCGTAAACCATTCAGAAGCAAAACTACTTTTTGTGGGTGATATTATTGCAACGGAAATTGATGCAACCAAAATGCCAGACCTTGAAGGCATAATCTATCTACCTGATTTATCGCTTTCATTGAGCAGAACCGAAAAACTTACCTACGCTCGTGAGCATCTTAACGAAATGTTTGGACGTAAATACCCTAAATTTTTCCGTCAAGAACATGTTAAATATTACCGTGAACAAAGTCCTGATGAGTTAGCACTGATTAATTACACAAGTGGTACAACAGGGCGTTCAAAAGGTGTCATGATTCCTTATCGTGCCATGTGGAGCAATGCCGACTTTGCTAGCAATGCTTTAGGGAAAAATCTTAAATCTGGAGATAACATTATTAGCATTCTGCCAATGGCTCACATGTACGGAATGGCTTTTGAACTCATTTTTGAATTCATCACTGGCGCACATATTTTCTATCTTACACGTATGCCTTCACCAGCTATTATTGCACAAGCACTTGCTGATGTTAAGCCTACGCTGATGATTGCGGTTCCACTTATTATAGAGAAAATTATCCGTAAACGTGTGTTCCCAAAGATTCAAACAAGTCGCATGAAGTTGCTGCTTAATACACCTGTTATCAATAAAAAGGTAAAAGAGAAGATTTGTGAACAGGTGGTTGCTGCTTTTGGCGGTAATATTTATCAAGTTGTCATCGGTGGTGCAGCTTTGAATCGTGAAATAGAAACGTTCTTAAAAGAAATAAACTTCCCATTTACAGTAGGCTATGGTGCAACCGAATGCGCTCCAATTATTGGTTATAGCGATTGGAAAGAGTTTGTTCCCACATCATGCGGTAAGCCAGCTTTACACCAAGAAGTGAGAATTGATAGTATAGACCCTGAAAATGTTCCAGGCGAAATCATTACAAGAGGTCCTAATGTTTTATTAGGTTATTATAAAAACGAGGAAGCAACCCGTGAAGTGATTGATGCTGATGGTTGGTTCCACACAGGCGACCTTGGAACAATGGACGCAGAGCAGAATATTTTTATCAAAGGACGTTCTAAAAATATGCTCTTAGGTAGTAACGGACAGAACATTTACCCAGAAGAAATAGAAGATAAACTCAATTCTATGCCGCTTGTTAGCGAATGTTTGGTTGTTCAAAGAGAAGAAAAACTCATTGGTTTGGTCTTCCCTGATTTAGAAGAAGCAAAAGAACTTGGACTAAATGATGCTGATTTAAGAAATTTGATGGACGAAAGTAAGAAGCAATTGAACGAAATTATGCCTGCTTACTACAAATTGGCTGATATAGAAATTATGGAAGAAGAGTTTGTTAAAACCCCAAAGCGTTCAATCAAACGTTACTTATACAAGTAAAATAGAAGTGATAAAATAAAAAGAGTCCTTTCGTTTCAAGCGAAAGGACTCTTTCTATTTTCTTTCCCTCTGACTTCGTAATAGCTTCCATTGCTTCTTTTAACCCGAGCATGCTATCTTGCAGTGCTTCTTGCGTTTGAAACATTGAACGTCTTACACGCTGCTCATAAATACTACTTGCATCTGTTTCCGTAGGGTCTACTTTACGATACAAAACATCGTCATTTAATTTGCGATTTTCAAAGTTTTCAACTATCTTTGTAGCAGAATTAAGGGCTTGATTGTCTATTTCCTGTTGAGCATAATGTGATACTGAGGAGAGCCAATTAAGCCATTTTTCTTTGTCTACCCATTGTAGGCTGCCATTTTCTACAATAGGATAAATGACATCATCATTTAATTTGCGATTTTCAAAATCTTTAATTATCTTTGCAGCAGAATTAAGTCTTGAACTGCTGAGGGCTTCCGCGCGGAGTGCGGAGTGGTGCAGATAGTTCAAGGCTTTTTCTTTGTCTACCCATTGTAGGCTGCCATTTTCTACAATAGGATAAATAACATCATCATTTAATTTGCGATTTTCAAAATCTTTCACTATCTTTGCAATGGAGTCCAAATCCAAATAATCCACGTCAGCGAGAATCGTTCGCTGTTGGTTTATGAGGTTTTGGACTTTTTCTTTATTTACACGAAGAAGCTTACCTTGACTTATCCAATTCAGCCATTCTGCATTATCCTTTGGAAATACATTCCTGATACTATTAATATGTAATTCTCTGCCATTTATTGTAGGATGGAGAGACAGCCCAACAATAAAGTTCTTATCGCCCTGCTGAAGTTCAATAACAATATTTTGAGCTTTGCGTTCATCACCATATTTGAAGATAGCCATTGGATGTTGTAAGGATTTCACAAGATTTTTTACCTCTGATAAATCAAAATCATGACCAAAAGACGTAGCCTTTTCCTTTAATCGCGTAGCGTTAAGCTGGATAGGAAGATTAGGAATACCAGTACTTAAAAGAATACTGCTCGGCATACCCAAATCATAAACATAACCTTTTGGCAATGTTCCATCAATCTGTTGTTGCAAAGCATCATTAAACCGCTCATTCACTTCATCAAGTCCAACAGAAGCCTCTGCAACCTCGCCCGACGTTACCTCTGTCTGCTCTGCATAATTACCAACCTTTAATCGGTACTGCATAGCAACATCTTCCGCCACATCAAAGACACCACGCTTACCGCCTTTCTTCAAGTTCTCATAACTGCGCCACAGAATATAACGCAAATCATTATCAGTAAGTTCTGCACGATGTAAGCCTACTGCGCTTAGCATTTCACCAAAGAATTGTTTGATACGCTGCCAAACGCTCGGTTTGACATGTTCAAAGTTGGTATCTTCTGCCATGCTCGCAAGATACTCCTCCGTTGCCGTTGCATAATCCCAACCACGCTTAGAAGATTTACGCATGATTTCAAGCCTTGTAGCTTCATCTACCTGCATAAAGATAGATTCTATCATATTGTCAAACTCTTCACCAAACAACTCCCTTAACCCATGATGCGCTACTGCTTCGTGTAAAATAGTCTTTTCAATATCTGCAATATTAGCATGGTTAGGCACAACAACGGTTATCTTACCTGTACGCTTTGATGTTGGCTTCAATACGAGCATCAACGGATGTAGGCGCATAGTCTACACCACGCTCTGCATGGTTATTGGTTGTGTTTAATCTCGATAAGCGTCCAGAGGGTCGTCCAGTGCTGCTGCGTACTTCTGCATTTCTGCTCTGTACTCCGCTATTTCCTTGTCGCTCAGTCCTGCGTTCTGTAGGATTTGCGTCCAGTTGTCCCGGTTCAGCTGTCCTGCGCCCAGAAGATTCTCGTGGCGAAACTCCATCATCGCTTCTTCTATTCTCTCTTCGAGTTCTTTGGTTATCTTCATCGTCTTTGTCTTTATTAGTTAAACTTGGGGCTTCATCAAACAAATTGCCCTCCATGTGCGAAGATACAACTTTTTTCTTATTCCCCTTGCTGTTTGGAGTTTTTTCTGTATCTTTGCCATCAGACAAAGCAGCGTTTTCGAGAGTAGCTGTGTCATTCTCGTTGCCTATTTGGGTCTTATCAGTGTCTGTAGTATTGTTAAGAACGCTGTTTTTCTTTTCAAACATTGTAAGCAACCAATTTTTCTTTTTGCTATCCCATGTAAGGCGTACGGCAGATTGATACTTTTCGCTTTCCAACTGCACACGATTGTCTGTGCGTTTGGTAACAATCATATCTTCTAATATTTCTTGCAAGTTATCAAGTACTTCTGGGTGGTATTTAGCGAGTTTGGCAAGTCCAAAACCATCGCTTTTTGCTGTTCCCTCTTTTCCCCAAACCAAATCAATATTTCCAATATCTTTGTGGTGTAAAGCAGCGATAGCTTCTCCGTCTTGTTTTGATAATAAGAACTTAATAGCTTCGTTTGCTTTTCCTTTGAATTGGTCGTATATAGCTCCAAAATCTCCGTATCCTATTGGTTGTGGTTCTTGTTTTACCTTTTCAACTTTCAAAGTACCATCTGCATTAATAGGATTACCTTGCTTATCTACTCCTCCTTGTGCGCCCTGATGTACAAATCCATTCTCAACTTCGCCTTGAGTGCCAACTTCAATTGTTCTTCCTTGCTCTTGGCTTTCGTTATCTCCTCGGCTGTTATCAACTTCTTCGCCTTGCAAAACTGAATTGCTTTGAGTAATTCCTACCTCTTCATCAGTAGGAATTGCATCGGTTTCTTGATTTTTAACGCTGCTTCCTTGTTCGTTATTAGAACTTTGCGTATCTTTGCCAGCAGAAGAAACGTTATTCCCTTGCGTAGGAAGGAGGTCCGGCACATCGCTTTGATGTTCAGTTAAGCGCATTTCAGAACTGTTGGGGAGTAACGTTTCTTTTGTGTATGCACGTTCAAACTCCATTAATTTGTTTTTCATTTTGTTAGGATTAACAAAATGACTACTAACAGATATTTCCAATCCCTCTTTTGCAACAGTGCGCCAAACGACATTTCCCTCAATCAAGAGTCGTAATATTCTGTTGCGGCTCTTTTCTTGATTAGATACTACAACTTCTTTACCGTCAATGCTTACGGTTACTGATGTAAAATAATAATAGCGTGAGCCGTCTGCCTTTTTGAAAGATTTTATAAAAATATAACCCCAGTTCGGGATAACAATAGTTCGTTAAAATTTGAG
>NZ_BAIS01000019.1 GCF_000613345.1 Prevotella disiens JCM 6334 = ATCC 29426
CCCCTACAAAGTATCATAACTTGCCAGAAAGCAGCTATTTTGCACTTTGAAAAAGAACTTTTATGACCCGCCCTACACTCCAAAAAAAATGAAACGAAGCGTTTTAACAATCCTCTTTATCATGATTGCCATATTGGGACATGCCCAATATGGCAATTATGTACAGTTATCGGCTTTAGATTTGCTGCAATATCAAATGCAGAAAAACCGAAAGCAGATGACAACACCACCTTTCCGCCGCTACGGAATGAGGCGCATCAGAGCGTCAAAAATAATGGAAGACAACGACCCACGGCAGATATGGGGGTGGCAAATTCACCCAAACGAAAACTATCAAACATCAGAACCACTCTACAAACTCTTCCAACGCAACAACTTAACAGCTATGGCGGTGGTCGATACAAAGGAGGGGAAAACAGAAATCATCTTCTGGGATAAACTTTATTATCGCCGTTTTGCCCAGCAATTACGCACTATCGGCTTTGTAATGCGCAATACGCCCCGTGCTACGAATATCTTAGAATTTAGAAAATTAGATGTTTCCGTAACCGTTGATGTCGAAATATGGTCGGATATTTACATTCTCACCGTGCAGTAGTTGTGCGAATTGTTCGCAAATCCACTGCAAATTCTTTGTAGGGGCGTGATTTATCACGTTCCGCCCAATCAAAAACGCCGTTATTCCATGTGCTTAATTCTCAAAATTTGGTATTCGGAACAGAAAACGAGTTGTTGAGCTTGCGAAAAAATTCCGCCCTTACGCCGTTTCTCCACTATTTTTTTACGCTTTTCCACCATTATCCACCTAACTATCCGCTGTTTCCTACCGTTCTCCCCACGACTTGCTTCCATTTTCCATCACTTTCACCATGAAAAAGAGCAAGTACGACAAATCGAAAACATTTTGTCGCTTTTCTTTTTTGTCTTATTTTTTTTTATTATCTTTGCAAGGATAACTCTCCAATAGCGTGTTTGATAGGGCGATAAGCTTTTTGCGGAGCGTTTTTCGACAGAAATAATACATTAATTTATATGGCAACGACAAAAAAGACGGCAAGCAAAACAACGAAAAAAGCAGCTTCGGCAACCAAAAAAGGGGCCAAAGCGAAGAAAGCTCCAGTAAAGCGTGGCATATCAAACGAACTCATTCCTATTGAAGAAGAAACATGGTTGTTGCAACCCATTGCCGTAACCATGATGCGACACGACTATTCGCTCATTCAAGTGCGTATACTTGTTTCTATTGTTGAGAGTTTACAATCGATTTTGCACGGCATTCTCAATAAAAAACGCAATCCCCAACTCGAAATTTTTAAGACCGATGAGTTGGACGAAGACGGACGAATGCCTATCAAATTGCCATTTAAAGAGTTGGGAGTAGACCCCAATCACTATCCGCAACTGCGCAATTCGCTCAAAATGTTGGCCTCTATTCCTGTTGAAATTCCATACAAAACAAGCGAAGGACGCAAGTATACAAAGGCGACAAACCTATGCGATGTTTACATTCCCGAGGACAGTTCTTACAATAAATACGCAATTTTGAAGCTCGACCAAACCGTTGCCGAACGTTTAGTGTCGTTAGATTTTGGCTACCATAGCCTGAATAAGCAAATCGTTTTCGCTTGTAAGAACCGCTATACCCAGCGCATTTACATGTTCATAGAGTCGTGGATTGACAAAGGACGCACCGTTATCAAGACCTTAGAATTCAGAAAAATGTTGCGATTGGAGAATAATTACAAGAAATTTTCCGACTTTTGTCGCCGTGTTCTTGACCCTGCGCAACAAGAATTGCAAGAGTTAGCCGACAAAGGATTGTGCGATTGCTACTTCGAATACGAAAAGAAATACGACCATGGACAGCGAGGCGGTGAGCCAGATGAATTGATTTTCAATATCTTTAAGGCTAAAAACAAGATGGACGCACAACTGGAACAGATGAACGAAATGCAACGTCGCCACTTCCAACAGATGCTTGTCCACTATTTTGAGTTCACTCAGGAGAATGCAAAAACCATGTCGGAGCGCATCACAGCGGAGATTTATCCGTTAGCAGCAGAGAAATTAATGGAATTGCGCAATCGATTTACTTCCATGATAGTCAAGGATAAGGCGGCTTATACCTTTACAAGTCTTGACAAATTAATCAAGGAACACGAAGTGCCGAACACCATTGTCGAGGAAGTTTAACGCTGAAACGTGAAAAGAAAATGTCTATTTCACAACTTAAAAACAAAGAAATGATAGAAATAAAGATAAAAGATGCAACTTTGCAACAAGCTGCCCAAGAGGGATTAGACGCTTTGTACAAGTTTTTATTGACGCTATTAACGAGGCAATTGGCGGACAACTCACCCAAGAGAATATGCAAGAACTCACGCCCGACCAAATAACGTTGCTCGGTTGGAGCTATTTGCACGAAGAAGTTATGGACGGTGGTTACGTACAGCTGATACATAATGGTTACGGAGCTTTTATTTTCAAGAACCCTTTCGCCGTGGCGATGCGCAATTGGGGCTTGACCGATTTGTATTCGCACATCAGAAAAGCCAAGAAAGCCTACGAAAAATACCACGAACAAATAGAAAAGGAAATGTCGGACGACGACTTTATGGCACTTTATGAGCAGATGCCTGAGTTCGATGAGGTGGACGATGATTTCATTGTCAATGAAGAATTATGGACAAACGAGGTGGCTCAATACATTGACGACCACATTAACGATTTTGTTACAATAGAAAATGAATAAAGAAGAACAAGAATTACGCAAGAAGTCGCCCGTGCAAATACGCAACAAAAAGGCTTCTTTCGAATATTATTTTATTGATACTTATACGGCAGGAATTGTCTTAACGGGTACTGAAATCAAGTCTATTAGGGCGGGAAAGGCATCGTTGGTTGATACGTTTTGCTTCATCAATAAAGGTGAAATGTGGGTTGAGAACATGAATATCTCCCCTTATTTCTATGGCTCTTATTCTAATCACGAGGCAAGAAGAAAGCGTAAATTGTTGCTCAATAAGCGTGAAATCAAGCGATTGGAAGAAGAATCGAAAACGCCAGGCTACACCATTGTGCCGACACTTGTATTCATCGACGACAAAGGACATGCCAAAGTGGACATTGCACTCTGCCGAGGTAAGAAAGAATATGATAAGCGTCAGACACTCAAGGAGAAAGAAGACAGGCGCGAAATGGACAGAGCTATCAAAAATTACTAAACGAAACGCCGACAGGGTGGGGGAAATGACGTTGTGAAACCCCTTGTTGGAATATCTAATTCGTTAAAAAAGAAAGCGATTTGAACGCTTCGCACAAAGAATATGACAATGAAGAAATTGCAACAAATCCTCATGTTAGCACTTTGTCTGCTCGTTTTGATGGTGGCTGCCGTGCAACGCGACGGAAAAGTGTGGGGAAAAGACTTTAAAGACTTATTCAATGATAAGCCAAAGACTGCTAAAATAGAAACATTGCGCACCTTAGAAGACGGCACTATCGTGGTGAATACCACCGATTTAGGCAACAAAATTGTGGGTTATGCAGGCACGGTGCCGTTGGAAATCTATATCAACAATGGCAAAATCACGCAAGTGAAATCGCTGAAGAATACCGAAACGCCCGATTTCTTCCAAGAAGCCGCTTCGTTGTTGTCTTCATGGAACGGCAAAACAGTAGATGAGGCTTTGAAAATGCGTGTCGATGCCGTCAGTGGGGCTACCTATTCATCGAAAGCCATTATCAAAAACCTCCACCTTGGATTGGCTTATTATGATAAAAAAGCAGCAAAAGAAGAGCAAGTAACCTTTCAATCGCTTGATTTTAAAGTATATATGGGCTTAGCAGTGGTATTGTTAGCCGCCATTCTTCCCCTCTTTTTCAAAAACAAATACTATCGTTTGGCACAAATGTTGCTCAACGTTTTGGTCTTAGGATTTGGTTGTGGTACCTTCCTTTCATGGTCGTTGTTCATCAATTATCTATCGAGTGGCATTTATTTTTGGGCTTCCCTCATTCCGATAGTCATGCTTGTAACCGCTTTTATCTACCCACTTTTTGGAAAAAAGAATTATTATTGCAACCATGTTTGCCCTTGTGGTTCCTTACAAGATTTGCTATCGAAAACAAAAGTCAAGAAATGGCGTCTATCACCATTGACTACCAAAGTTTTACGCACCTTTCGTTCGTTGCTTTTCTTGGGTCTTTTGGTGGTAACTTTAAGCGGAATTTATTTGGAATGGATAGACTACGAAGTTTTTTCAGCCTTCCTTTTCACCTCCGCTTCTTACATTGTGCTTGCTCTTGGCATCGTTGTTGTCGTGCTTTCCCTCTTCATTCCCCGCCCTTATTGTCGCTTTGTTTGCCCAACAGGGTGTCTTTTGCGCATGGCAGAGGGCAGAAAATAATTTTTCTTGTGTCAGTTAAAAAATTAAAGCGTTTGTTTTGCACTGCAAAATAGACGCTTTTTTTCTTTTGAAAATAGGCTGTTTTTTAAAAAAGTAAAAGGTTGTAAGTCGGCAAACAATTTGCGAATGATTTGTTAGCAACGATGAAAATTAGAAAACTCGTGCCAATTGTTGTCCAATAATGAGGCAACAAAGCCGAGAACGAGGCTTGCGAGCGTGTAGAGTAGGGCAGTGGTAGGCATTCCGTCCTTCATCATCGCAGCGTTTTCGTTCATAAAAGTTGAAAAGGTGGTGAATCCGCCGCAAAAACCTGTTGTAAGCAGCAGGCGAGTGTTAGGTGTTAGCCAATTATTCATCGATAGCGAAGAAATAAAACCTATGATGAAGCAGCCTAAAACATTGACAGTGAAAGTGCCAAACGGAAAGGTTGAGTTGCATGAAACGGCTAAAAGGCGAGATACAAGAAAACGCAATCCCCCACCAAAGAAACTACCAAAACCTACAAGCAAAAAGTCTTTGAACATATTTTTTTGTGGACAAAGTTACGAATTATGCAATTAAAAAACGAACACCCACTTAAATTAAAAAGAAAAATAGTAACTTTGTAGTGGCTTTTTGGCTTGAAGGCTTTGAGGGGCTTTGAGGAATTTGAGGAAGAATCGGACGGGTCGGATTGTCAGACAAGTCAGACGTGGGGAGAGTGTTAGGGGCTTTTTAGCAAAGTCGAACAAGTCTGATTCGTCTGACCTGTCCGACTCGTCCGAAAAAAACTAACTCGTCTAAAAAAAATATCCCCCCTCAGGCTTACTACAATGAATATTGAGAAAAAAAGATGATATATCCCAACAATTTTGAGCAGAAAATAGGTTTCAACGAGATACGCACTTTGTTGCGCGAACGCTGTCTTTCAACGCTTGGCAAGGAACAAGTAGACCTTATGGAGTTCTCTACCGACACTGAACAAGTGAACCGTTGGTTGGCTGAAGTTCGTGAATTTCGGCTGATTCAAGAGGGTACAGAGCCATTTCCGTTAGACAATGTTTTTGATGTTCGTGAAAGTGTGGCACGCATTCGCCTTGAAGGAACCTACATGGAGGAGGGCGAACTTTTCGATTTGAAGCGTTCCATGGAAACCATTATTGCCGTTGTGCGCTTTCTTAGCATGGGCGATGAATTGCCAAATGGTGATATAAATCATACTTACCCAGCACTTTATGCGCTTTCCGACGGTGTGGCTACGTTCCCTTTATTGGTGCAACGCATCAGTCAGATAATTGATAAATTTGGCAAAATGCGTGATACAGCTTCGCCCGATTTGCTCCAAATTCGCCGTGAATTGGCTCGTATGGAAGGCAGCATATCCCGTACTTTGAACAGTATCTTGCGTTTAGCTCAAAGCGAGGGTGTTGTTGAGCGTGATGTAACCCCAACTTTGCGTGATGGACGACTGGTAATTCCTGTTGCTCCAGGCATGAAGCGCAAGATTTCGGGCATTGTTCACGATGAAAGTGCCACAGGAAAAACTGTTTTTATCGAACCTACTGAGGTGGTGGAAGCCAACAATAAAGTGCGTGAATTGGAGAACGAAGAGCGCAAAGAAATCATTCGCATCTTGCGAGAGTTTGCCAAACAAGTGCGCCCCAATGTGCGTGAAATTCTCGATTCTTACCATTTTCTTGCACTGATTGATTTTGTTCGTGCCAAAGCGGAGTTGGCTCGCACGTTCAAAGCGATAGAACCCAAAGTGGGAGCAGAACCTCACGTCGATTTTATTCGTGCCATTCACCCTCTTTTGCAGCTTTCGTTAAGCCGAAAACAGCGTACTGCGGAAAATAATGATGTTCCTTTGGCAGTCGTACCATTGGATATTCAAATCACAAAAGAGAAGCGTTTGCTCATTATTTCGGGACCGAATGCAGGCGGAAAGTCGGTTTGTTTGAAGACAATCGGACTACTTCAATACATGCTTCAATGCGGTTTGTCAATCCCTGTTGATGAGCGTTCTATGGTAGGAATGTTCAAAAACTTGATGATTGACATAGGTGACGAACAAAGTATTGAGAACGATTTGAGTACCTACTCATCGCATTTGATGAACATGAAGAACATGATGAAGCAAGCCAACCCCTATACGCTCATTTTAATTGATGAGTTTGGAACAGGAACGGAGCCACAAATTGGTGGTGCGATTGCCGAATCGGTATTGAAACAATTTTGGAAAAAGCAAGCGTGGGCAGTCATTACCACCCACTATCAGAACCTAAAACATTTTGCCGAAGACCATAAGGGAGTGGCAAATGGTGCAATGCTTTACGACAGACACGAGATGCGCCCACTTTTTCAGTTGGCAATTGGTCGCCAGGTAGTTCGTTTGCCATAGAAATAGCTCGCAAAACGGGTATTCCAGAGGAGGTAATTAGCGATGCTTCCGAGATTGTTGGCTCAGATTACATACAGAGCGACAAGTATTTACAAGATATTGTTCGTGACAAACGTTATTGGGAAGCCAAGCGACAAACTGTGCATGGACACGAGAAAGAATTGGAGCGCACCATCGCTAAATACGAAAAAGAAATAGAGGAGTTGCGCCAAAGTCGAAAGGAAATTATCAAAAAAGCGAAAGCCGAAGCCGAAGAAATCATACGAGAGAGCAATAAGCGCATTGAAAACGTGATTCGTGAGATACGCCAACAGCAAGCCGAAAAGGAGGCAACGAAGCGTTTGCGCCAAGAATTAGCCGAATATGAGGAAGCGATGCTCAACGATTCGGTCGCTCAATTGAACGAAAAAAACAAAGCCAAGGCTAAGAAACCTGCCAACAAAGCAGCGATGCGTGAGGGTGGACTCATGACAGACGAGGAGCTGAAAGCCAAGATTGAGAAAATAAAAAATCGTAAGGAACGCCACGAACGTCATGTAAAGGAGAAGGAAGAGCGCAAGCAAACGGCTGCCGAATCGTTGAAAGCAGCGACAGAAAAGCGTGCTAAGAATCGTCCAATTGGCAATGGCGACACTGTACGCATAAAAGGTTTAACGTCAGTGGGTAAGGTTGAAACCACAGACGGAAAGCAAGCCACTGTGATTTTTGGTGGAATGCGTACTAAAATGGCTGTTTCACGATTGGAACATGTGGACACTGCAACGATAGAAGAAACCAAAAAACAATTTCAAGCCTACAATTACAGTCGCCAAACACGTGAAACGATTGACCAACACCGTAGTCAATTTAAACAAGAACTTGATGTGCGTGGTATGAGAACCGATGAAGCGTTGAATCAAGTGCAATATTTCATTGACGATGCTATCCTCGTGGGTGCCAGTCAAGTACGCATTTTACATGGCAAAGGAAATGGAATTTTGCGCACCATGATTCGTCAGTTCCTCCATTCCATTCCTAATGTTACGAATTGTCGTGATGAACATGTCCAATTTGGTGGTGCTGGTATCACGGTGGTGGAGTTGTAATAATCCCACATTGACGCTTTCGCAACTTAATGTATTCACTTTAAAAATCAGCACCTTATCCTATTTTTTTTGAAATAGGCTGTTTTTCATCTTAAAACCGCCTGTTTTGAATTGCAAAACAGGCTGTTTTGGGAAATAAGTCATTTATGCTGAATTAACGATGACTGCAATTGATTTCCATTTCATATATAAAAAAGAAGAAGGGAATAAGCCTAAGCATACCTATCCCCTTTATTCTTGCGTTTTATTTTAATCGTGTGTTTTTAAAATTTATAGCCAAATCCTATGTTCATATAAATGGGGTACATGTTGAAAGAAATGGTTTTGAAACTGCTTTCAAATATATCTTTGAAACCCCAAGTTAGGTCTGCATTCAATGTAAAATGGCGGAACATATTCCACGAACCACCGATTTGTGCGCCCCAATTGAAGTGATTGAGGTTACTGCTAAAGTCGTATGTCGCCACTTTGTCGTTATCAAAACTTACTTTTTCGCCTGTTGGGTCGCCTTCACGCAAGTATCCGTTGCTCACTTTACCTGCAAATTCGCCGTCAAGACGGAAAGAGGTAAAGATGCCTGCGCGTATTTTCCATGCGTTGTTAATGCGATAATTCGCCATAATAGGTATGGAAAGGAACGTACTGTTATAGTGTGTTTTAACATAACCAGTCCAATAACCTGAAGTTTTGCTGCCGTCATTGATAATTTCCATGTGGTATGCTTTGGTTTTTGCACCTGTTATCATACCTTTTTCTTCAAATTTCAATCCTGCTGAAACACCCCATTTCATTTCAGGACCAAACCATTTTGTTGCCACACCTTCTAAGGTTGCGTTTAAACGTGGACTATAACTATCGATTTTTCTTATTTCTTGAGGCAATGAAAGGGGGCTTGCACCACCAATATTCACCCCAGCTCTTACTTCAAGTTCCCAACCATTGCGGTCGGTAAGTTCTATGGCTGAGATGAGTTCTTCTTGTGCTTGTGCTGTCAAACCCGTGAAAAGGAAAAGAAAAAGGCAAGCAAACTTACTTGTTTTCTTTAATGAAAAATTGTATATAGCTGATATATTGTTCATTGTTTTTACGTTTAATTAGAATTGATTACTTGGTAAAAAGTTCCATTTCGTCTACATAAAGCGTGCTGCCAACGGCTCCATTAAAGTTCGCTCCGTCTTTACTTGACGACATGATAATGGCTAAACTATACTTTCCGTCTTTCAATTTTTCCATATCAACCACACGTCCGTCCACTGAATTAAAGTCGATAACGAAGTGAGTCCACTCATTTGTTTCTTTTTTATCTGTTACTTGAGCAAAAAGAACTATATTCTTGCTGGTCTGAGCGTTATTTCCATCTAAGTAAGGCGTATCATCTGTTACTTCAAACAATACTGCGTAAATATCAAAATCATCTCGTTTGCCACTTACGATACTGCTATTTTTATCGGTATAAACATCGCCTGCCTTGTACTTATAATAGCCTGAAAGTTTGGTAGGTATCTTTCTGAAAGGCAAACCAAAGTGGGTTGATTTCGCCATATTACCTAATTCGATGTTGAAAGTACCCATGAACAAGTTGCCAGCGGCAATAGGCGCTTTGAATCTTTTACCCAATTCGCCTGTATCTTTTGTAGTAAGTTTTACGCATTTGCCCAAGACGCCACCATCAACTTGGCAAGTTGGATAATCTTCAGCCTTTGCATCTTGGTGCGTAATGAGGTATCCTGCGTTTCCACTTCCCCATTGCATGATATCTTTGCCATTGGTTGTTTCATAAAAGATGTGGAAATACTCTTTTTTAACACCTTCCCTATCGGTATAAGTGTAATATTTTGCATTTTCAAAATGATATTTTGTTGCCACGTCATCGGTGATAAACGACACTTTGTATGGCTTTTTCCATTGTCCATCTTCCGATGTTACAATGTAATTTTGCGGTGTTAAGAAGTTACGAACAGTACCACTTGCAGGGTCAATGGTAGCACCTGGGGTCAGTTCAAACTCGGGTGCCATCTTCGTTAAATCCTCCCAACCATTCATATAGAACCGAACTTCATTGTTGGTAATGATAGGCATACGCGAGGTTTTATAATCTTTCAAGGTGGCTTTCGTTATGTCTGCCTCTTTATTTAAGGCTTCATCTTTGATACACGAGCCGAGAAGTAAAATGAGCGAAAGGCATATCGTGCCTTTACAGAGAACGTTTAGATGTTTCATTTTTTTTATTTAATGATTTATATTGCGATAGATAGTGAATAAATTGTATTCTTTTATTTCTTCTTTTTCGTTGTATTTGCCGTTTTTATCGACTTTTTCGTTGGTTTGATAGCTGCTTTTGTTTCTTTTGTGAGTGCCTTTTTTATGATTTTAGCAGCAATTGGAGCAGCCACTTCAGCCCCCCAACCACCATTTTCGATGAACACTGCAATAGCAATTTGCGGATTGTTCATAGGCGCAAAAGCAATGAAAGTGGAGTGGTCGGCACCCTCATTTTCCACCGTTCCGGTCTTTCCGCAAATGGTATAGTCGGGCGTGTTGATAGCATAAGCCGTTCCTGAAGTAACCACACCACGCATTCCTTTTATAATAGGCTCGTAATATTTGGGCGCAATCTTCGTATTATGGCGTTCAAAAAAACGTTGTGGCAACGTATATCCCTTGCCCGAGCGAGTGATATGAGGCGTATAAAAGAAGCCACGATTGGCAATGGTAGCTGCTAAATTGCACAATTGAAGCGGCGTACAGGTTAAATCGCCTTGTCCCATACCTGTCCAAATGGTGGTCAATGGGTTCCACCCACCTTTATAACGGCGTGCCATATAAGCTGAATTAGCAATTAATCCGCCTTTTTCATCGAGCAAATCAACTCCTAATGGTCCGCCCAAACCCATGCTAATCATGTAGTCGTGCCACGTGTCTAAGGCGTTATTATAGCTCCCATATTTGGCTTTATTGCCAATCATGAGTTTGAATGCTTTCAAAAAATAGGTATTGCACGAAGCCGAAATAGCTCCTTCCAACATCAAAGGTTGGCGATGTTTGTGGCAATTTACCTTTATATTACCCTCACGAAAAGCCCCTCCACAATGCAATTTTGTAGTGGGTTGAATGATTCCTTCTTGCAAATAAACGAGCGCATTCGCCACTTTTATGGTAGAACCTGGTGCATAAGCCGTTCCGATAGCGAGGCTTAAATTCTCTCCTTGAGGCGAATTGGTAGCTAAACAGATGATTTCTCCTGTTTTAGGGCGCAGGGCTACAATGCTTCCTTTCTTATCTTTTAAAAGCTCGGCAGCAAGGGTTTGTAGTTGTGGCAACAGGGTTGTAGGTGGCTCGTTTGTCGTTTTAGCCACCATTTGCTTCACTTCTTTTTGCTTATCTGGTTTGTTTGGATAGAGCCGCTCCATTTCTCCGTGATATTCTTGCGCCAAAATGGGCAATGTTATCATGGAAAAAACTATCGCTATGATGTATTTTTTTGTACTCATACTCTCTTCGTTTTCAGGGTGCAAAGTTACATAAAACGTTTCGGAAATTAGCATTTTTTTTTAGCTTCTTTAGAAATCTATGGCATTGAATGCCGCACATCTATCGTAAAAGCAAGCACCTTGTGCCACCAATAAATAGCTTTAAAACACCAAAACATGTTGTTTTTCTTTTCAACGTTTGGCAGTGTTAAGAAAAAGTCGTAAATTTGCATAATATAATAATTTAAAACTGATGATGAAAGTATCACGCAACATTGTAGTTATCCTTATGCTCGGAGTAATTTCCGTAGTGATAACATCGTGCAAAGAAGAAAAAAAATCTGATAACATTATCACCAAAATAAAGCCAAAACCCAAGGCTTCGCATCAACCACAACAACTTTCAAATTTTAAATACCAAAAGAATATTGAGTGGTTGGGCAAGAATTATACGATTCTTATTGAACGCCATGCTGATAAATCGCTGCCTATGGTAGCCGATTCCGATGAAAAGAAATATTATGACAATAAAATAACGCTCACAATCTTGCACTCTGACGGTACGAAATTCTTTAATAAAACATTCCAAAAAGATGATTTTAAAGCATTTGCACATAATAAATACGTTAAAAATGGGGCGCTTATAGGTTTGATGTTCGATAGGATTGAAGGCAATGTGTTGAAGTTTGGAGCCAGTATAGCTCGCCTGACCCCAATAGCGATGAGTTTATTCCTATCGATGTCAATATCAATAACTTAGGAAACATGAGTGTTACTTCTTCAGTGGAACTTGATACGCAAAGCGTAGTGGGACAAGAAAAGTCCGAAGAGAAGCCTAAAACAGCTCTCGAGCAGGCTGAAGAAGACGGAATGTAAAGGTATTTAAAACAAAATAAGAATAATGAAATTAGCAGAAGCATTGTCAATTCGCAAAGAATTGAATAGAAAAATAGAGCAATTACAAGCCCGATTACTCGCAAATATAAAGCTACAAGAAGGTGATGAACCCACTGAACCAGTGGAAGATTTGATGAAGTCGCTTGATAATAGTTTGAAAACATTGGAAGAATTGATTGCTCGCATCAATAAAACCAATATGCACACCTTGCATAATGGGCGCACATTGACCGAAATGATGGCTGAAAAAGAGGTTTTAACCTTGCGTGTTAGCATTCTACGAGATGTTTTCAATAAAGCAAACGAAGGACATGACCGTTATTCTCGCTCTGAAATTAAACTCATTACCACCATTGATGTGCGCAATTTGAGCAAGCAAATTGATAAATTGGCAGAGAAATTGCGCAAATTGGATATTGAAATTCAAGGACTAAACTTCCTCGTTGAATTGGAAGATTAAAGATATTTTGGTGTAACCCAATGCGAAGGGCGAGTTGAAAATAAAGGATCATGAAACGTTTGGGCGCGTTATAAAATAAAATTTACGTATCAAGCCCCGCACGTTAGCATGGTTTACGCTGCATTTAGCATGTTTCATTACCACTCAACTGACTTCGTCGGAGGGCGAGGGTGGGTTTAGGGAAGTTTTTTTATTCATCAAAGTGCTACATTTTTCAATAAAAACTTTGTAACTTTGTAGCAAATTAGCTAATTATGGGATTTTTCGGACTTTTCAACAAAAAGAAAAAAGAAGTACTCGACAAGGGTCTTGAGACTACAAAGCAAAGTGTATTCTCTAAAATTGCACGCGCAGTAGCCGGCAAATCAAAGGTAGATGATGAGGTTTTAGATAACCTTGAAGAGATTTTAATCACGTCTGATGTGGGCGTTGATACGACAGTGAAAATCATTGAGCGTATTGAGGAGCGCATCGCACGCGATAAATACGTTTCAACATCGGAGTTGAACGATGTTTTACGCGCTGAAATTGCCAATCTACTCACGGAAAATAATACTGAAAATGCTGAAGATTGGGACTTGCCAACCGACCATAAACCATACGTTATACTCATTGTGGGCGTAAATGGAGTAGGCAAAACTACGACAATCGGCAAACTTGCTTACCAATTTAAGAAGGCTGGAAAGAAGGTTTATCTTGGGGCTGCTGACACTTTCCGTGCTGCTGCGGTGGAGCAAATACAGATTTGGGGCGACCGTGTTGGCGTTCCTGTCATCAAACAACAAATGGGTTCCGACCCTGCAAGTGTTGCTTTCGACACCTTACAAAGTGCAAAAGCCAATGGGGCTGACGTTGTTATCATTGATACAGCTGGTCGTTTGCACAATAAAGTAGGACTCATGAACGAGTTGAAAAAGATTAAAGAGGTCATGAAAAAGATATTACCAGAAGCACCAGACGATGTTATGTTGGTCTTAGACGGCAGTACTGGACAAAATGCGTTTGAGCAAGCGAAGCAATTTGCATCGGTTACGCAAATCACATCACTCGCTATCACGAAACTCGATGGTACTGCAAAGGGTGGAGTAGTGATTGGTATCAGCGACCAATTGAAAGTTCCTGTAAGATATATCGGCTTAGGAGAAGGCATAGAAGACTTGCAACTCTTTAATAAAGAGCAATTTGTAGATAGTTTATTTAAGCAAGACTAAAGGTTTAAACCTACAAGTTGAGAACTTAAAATACAGCGCAAAAATCTAAATTGTAAGACGAAAAAAGCGCCCAATATTGCATGAAGAAAAATCAAATAGATATTATCACCATGGGGTGTTCCAAGAATCTTGTTGATTCGGAACTCCTCATGAAACAATTTGAAGCCAATGGATACGATTGTGTACACGATTCTGAAAAACCAGAAGGCGAAATTGCAGTCATAAATACTTGCGGTTTCATTGATACTGCCAAGGAAGAAAGCATCAACACAATCCTTGAATTTGTTAATAGAAAGGAAAACGGACAACTGAGCAAACTATTTGTAATGGGTTGTCTATCACAAAGATACAAAGAAGACTTAGAGAAAGAAATACCAGAGGTGGACAAATTCTATGGAAAATTTAATTTCAAAGAATTGCTAACCGACCTTGGCAAAGCTGAAGTAACGGCATGTAATGGGCGTAGAAGCCTTACTACACCGCATCATTACGCTTATATTAAGATTGCGGAGGGTTGCGACCGCCATTGCGCTTATTGTGCAATACCACTTATTACGGGCAAACACCGTTCAAGAAAAATGGAGGATATTCTCAAAGAAGTGGCTGAATTAGCCGCTGCAGGGACGAAAGAATTTCAAGTAATTGAGCAGGAATTGACCTATTATGGGGTAGATTTGGATGGCAAACACCACATCACGGAATTGATTTCGCGCATGGCGGATATTCCTGGCGTCGAGTGGATTCGATTACACTATGCTTATCCAAATCAATTCCCTATGGATTTGTTAGATGTAATGCGTGAAAAGCCACAGGTTTGCAAATACTTAGATGTGGCTTTACAGCATGTTTCCGACAATATGCTGACCCGTATGCGCCGCAATGTTACCAAGCAAGAAACTATGGATTTTATCCGTTCATTGCGCGAAAAGGTGCCTAATTTGCACATTCGTACTACGCTTTTAGTGGGTTTTCCTGGCGAAACAGAGCAAGACTTTGAAGAATTGAAAGAATTTGTGCGTTGGGCTCGCTTCGAACGCATGGGTGCTTTCGCCTATTCGCACGAGGAAGGCACTTACAGCGCATTGCATTATGAAGACGATGTACCCGAAGAAGTGAAGCAAAAGCGGTTGGACGAAATAATGGCAATACAGCAAGAGATTTCAGCAGAGATAGAAGCTGAAAAGATTGGCAAAGTATTGAAAGTTATTATTGACCGTAAAGAAGGTGAATACTACATTGGACGCAGCGAATTTTGCTCACCAGAGGTAGACCCAGAAGTGCTTATTCAAGCCGACAAGACATTGAAAATTGGCGAATTTTATCAAGTCCGCATCACAGAAGCTGATGAATTCGACCTTTATGGAGAAGTTTTAAACGACTGATATAATAGTTCTTACAAAAATACTCTAAAGTACTACGATAACAATTAGTATAAACGCAAAAGTAAATCCCAAGATATGAACAATAAAGAATTCATAGCCGCATTAGCAAATAAGACAGGTCGCACGCAAGACGAAACGGAAAAGCTTGTGAAAACAGCCTTGCAAGCAATGGGAGATAATTTTGAATCGGGCGAACCTTTCTTGGTTTCGGGCTTTGGAGCTTTTGAAGTAAAAAAAAGAATGGAACGTATCATGGTCAATCCTGGTACGGGACAGCGCATGTTAGTGCCACCAAAATTGGTTTTAGGCTTCCGTGCTACTCAGTCTGTCAAGGAAAAACTGAAGAAAGGAGGGGCTGAATAATGGCAAAAACAGCATTACAATTGGTGGCTGATGCAGTTGCAAAAAAGCACAAACTAACCATAAAAGAGTCGGAAAAGTTTGTCAGTCAGCTCTTTGAAGTCATTCAAGAAGGGTTGCACGAAGACAAAATAGCAAAGGTAAAGGGACTTGGAACTTTCAAAGTGCAAGCCGTAAAGCCTCGTGAAAGCATCAATGTGAATACGGGCGAGCGTGTACTAATTGCAGGACACGATAAGGTTTCGTTCACTCCAGATGCTGCGATGAAAGAGCTTGTCAATAAGCCTTTTGCGCAATTTGAAACCGTTGTGTTGAACGATGGGGTAGACTTCGATAACGAAGAGGTGGCAGAAAATGCTGAAAACCAATCGGTTGAAGAGGAAAACACGCTTGAAAAAGTGTCTGAAACTGCAACTCCGCTCACTGAAAAGGCTGCGGAAAAAAGCGAAAATATTGTAGAAAAATCGGTAAAAACAGAGGAAAATAACGCCAAAATAGAACGAAAAGAAGAGCAAAATACTGCTAAAAAAGTTGAAAATCCAACGCCGCCAACTCACGCGACACCTATTCCTCGCCCAGAACAAGAGCAAGTTGAGCAGCCCAAAGCAGTAGAGCAGGGGACACAATCGGTTGAAAAGGAAGAAAAGTCTACTGAAAAACAGTTCGAGAAAGCTGAACATAAAACGCAAACCTTTGAAAATGAGGCTGAAACAACTGATGATTTAGAGAACGAGCCAACCAATTCCAACAAAAAATGGTGGATAATAGTAGCCATTTTAGCGATTGTTGTACTCGCATTTTTCGGCTATCAATACGGCAAAGATTGTGCATTACGTGACAATATTCTTGCATCTTTTCAAGAAAAAACGGCGCAAAAACCTGCTGAAAAACCGAGTCAAACTGCAAAGAAAGTCAAAGCAACTGCGCCAATTGCTCCTAAAAAAGCAGATAAAAAAGCAGCTGCACAAGCCCCACAACCTGTTGAAACCAACGAATTTAAGCAGCTGAGTGCTGACAGACGCATTCGATATGGCGCATACGATATTGTAGGAATTGAAAAAGTGGTAGTATTAAAGAAAGGTCAAACCATGGAGTCGTATAGTCGAAAAACGTTGGGTCCCGATATGGTTGGCTATTTCCAAGTGCTGAACAATGCCGAAACCATGTCTGAAGGCGACACCATGAAAATTCCAAAAGTAAAACTTCGCCCAGAATATATCGGCAAGTAAAAATATCAAGATTGCTTTAAAAATCAAAACAGGCTCTTTTGCGGTTCAAAACCTATTGTTTTGCCAACCAAAAGAGCCTATTTTGATAAATGAAACCTATTTTATAAACTAATGATAGTTATGATAAATAGGGCAAATTAATAATTTATTCTTGTTCACTCCTATCCATTTGTTTTTGGCAGAACCACATTATTATTGTACCTTTGCACGCAAAATAGAAATAGGTTTAAAAACAAACAATGATTACACTTTCAAATATTGCAGTTCAGTTCGGCAAAAGAGTTCTGTACAAAGACGTAAATATCAAGTTCACACCAGGTAACATCTACGGCGTTATCGGTGCTAATGGTGCTGGAAAATCAACTTTACTTCGTGCCATTTCAGGCGATTTAGAGCCTAACAAAGGTACGATTACCTTAGGTTCTGGCGAGCGTTTATCGGTTTTGGAGCAGGACCACTTCAAATATGATGAATTTAGAGTAATCGATACAGTCCTTATGGGACACGAACCTTTATGGAAAAACATGAAGGAACGTGAGGAATTATATGCTAAACCTGAAATGACTGAGGAAGATGGCAACCGCGCAGCCGACTTGGAACTGAAGTTTGCTGAGATGAATGGTTGGGAAGCTGACAGCGAAGCAGCACAGCTTTTGCAACACCTTGGCGTGCAAGAAACTGACCACCAGAAGCTTGTTGGTGAATTATCTAATACTCAAAAGGTGCGTGTTATGTTGGCTAAAGCCCTATTTGGTAAGCCTGAAAACCTCCTACTCGATGAGCCTACCAACGACCTTGACCTCGAAACAGTTGAATGGTTGGAAGAATATTTGGGCGAAATTGAGGAGACACAGACTGTGCTTGTCGTATCGCACGACCGCCACTTCCTTGACTCTGTAAGTACGCAAACTATTGATATTGACTTTGGAAAGGTTACTGTTTTTGCAGGTAACTACTCTTTCTGGTACGAAAGTTCTCAATTAGCACTTCGTCAGGCACAAAATCAAAAGATGAAGGCGGAGGAAAAGAAACAACAATTGGAAGAGTTTATTCGTCGTTTCTCTGCCAATGTTGCCAAAAGTAAGCAGACTACATCACGCAAAAAGATGCTTGAAAAGCTTAATGTGGAAGAAATCAGACCATCAAGCCGTAAATATCCAGGCATTATTTTCCAAATGGAACGCGAGCCAGGCAACCAAATTTTGGAAGTAGAAGACCTTAAAGCAGTTGATGCAGACGGCACAGTTTTGTTCGACCATGTAAATTTCAACGTTGAAAAAGAACAAAAAGTTGTGTTCCTTTCACGCAATTCAAAAGCGATGACAGCCCTCTTTAATATTATAAATGGTGAGCGTGAAGCACAAGCAGGCACTTATAATTGGGGTGTTACCATTACAACGGCCTATCTCCCACTCGATAATACAGAATATTTCGACTGCGATATGAATCTCGTAGACTGGCTTTCACAATATGGACCAGGCAACGAAGTGGCTATGAAAGGCTTCTTAGGCAGAATGTTATTCAAGCAAGAAGAAGTGGAAAAGAAAGTAAATGTGCTTTCAGGAGGCGAGAAAATGCGTTGTATGATAGCACGTATGCAGTTGCAAAATGCCAACTGTTTGATACTCGATACCCCTACTAACCACCTCGACCTTGAAAGTATTCAAGCGTTCAACAATAATCTTGTTGGCTTTAAAGGCAATGTTCTTTTCAGTTCACACGACCATGAATTTATTGGAACGGTGGCAAATAGAATCATCGAACTGACTCCTAACGGCACAATTGACAAGTTGATGAGTTACGATGAATACGTTCACGACGAGAAAATTAAGGAGCAACGCAATAAAATGTATGGCGCATAAAATGTCAGCCATGCACTTTTAATCTATTTATTATTTAATTTGGCACGCTATTTGTTCCATTTATATAGTAGATAAAAAACATAATCATGAGCAAAAAGAATAAAAACATAGAACTCGAAGACGAGGAAACAAAGTTGAACGAAGAGGCAATGAACGACGAAACTGCCCAAAATGAAACTTCTGACGATAACGTTGAAACCGATTTTGACAAGGAAACAGAAGGGGAAACAAAGGAAGAAGTGAACGAGGCAGAAGAATGGAAAGACAAATATATCCGCCTTTTTGCTGAATTTGAAAACTATAAGAAGCGCACTTTAAAGGAAAAGACAGAACTAATCCTTAATGGTGGCGAAAAAACCATTACAGCAATTCTCCCTATTCTTGACGATTTTGAACGTGCTATTGCCGACAACACAGAAGATGTCGCAGCTATCAAAGAAGGCTTTGACCTTATTTTCAAGAAGTTTTTAAAGACCTTGGAAGGCATCGGAGTGAGCAAAATTGATACTGAGGACAAGGATTTCAATGTCGATTTCCACGAAGCTATCGCCATGGTTCCAGGCATGGGCGACGATAAAAAAGGAAAAATTATAGATTGTGTGCAAACGGGTTACATGCTCAACGATAAGGTTATACGTCACGCAAAGGTTGCAGTAGGACAATAATAGAACAATGGCAAAAAGAGATTACTACGAAGTATTAGGCATTGATAAGAATGCTTCGGACGACGAAATAAAGAAGGCGTACAGAAAACTCGCCATAAAGTATCACCCAGATAGAAACCCTGACGATGCAAATGCAGAAGAAAAATTCAAAGAAGCTGCTGAAGCATACAGCGTTTTAAACGACCCACAGAAGCGACAACAGTACGACCAATTTGGTTTTGATGCTCCTAATTTCGGTGGCGGCAATCCTTTTGGCGATGGTGGTTTCTCTATGGACGATATTTTCTCTATGTTCGGCGATGTATTTGGCGGACATGGAGGCGGTGGCTTTGGAGGTTTTGGCGGTGGAAGCGACAAGCTCCTAAATATAAAGGTGCCGATTTGCGTTTGAAAGTAAAACTTTCATTGCAAGAAGTAGCCACAGGCGTTACCAAAAAGTTTAAAGTTCGCAAAGATGTTGTGTGTGAACATTGCCATGGAACAGGCGCAGAAAGCGGTAGCGGCGTAGAAACTTGCCCAAATTGTCATGGTAGTGGTATGGAAATTCGTACCCAACAAAGCATCTTTGGTATGATGCAAACCCAGACAACTTGTCATGTTTGTGGCGGAGAAGGCAAAGTTATTAAAAACAAATGTACACATTGCGGTGGAGATGGCGTTGTAAAAGGCGAAGAAGTTGTGGAAATCAACATTCCAGCAGGTGTAGCTGAAGGCATGGTTGTCAATGTTCCAAACAAAGGAAACGCAGGAAAACACAACGGAATTACAGGCAATATTCAAGTGTACATTGAGGAAGAAGAGAACGAAACCTTTATTCGCGACGGACAAAATGTTATCTATAACTTGTTGCTCGACTTCCCTACTGCTGTGCTCGGTGGTCAAGTTGATATTCCAACCATTGACGGTGGTGCGGTAAAAATAAAGATTGAACCTGGGACACAACCAGGAAAGATACTCCGTTTGAAAGGAAAAGGCTTGCCAGCCGTACAAGGTTATGGTCGTGGAATGGGCGAATTGATTGTTCAAATCAGTGTTTACGTTCCAAAAACACTATCAAAAACAGAACGAAAAGCAATAGAAGAATTTCAAGAAAGCGACAATTTCAAAGGCGATAGCCATACCAAACGCTCCATTTTTGAAAACTTCAAAAAACTATTTAGCTAATCTTTCTTAGCTTAAAAGGTATATGACTTACGAAGAAACAATAGAATATTTATTCAATAGCACCCCTGTTTTTGAACATGTGGGTGCTTCTGCTTATAAAGAAGGACTCTCTACAACGCTTGCGTTAGACGAATATTTCGGACACCCGCACCAGAATTTCCGCTCCATTCATATTGGTGGCACGAACGGAAAAGGCTCTTGTTCGCATACATTAGCTTCTATTTTGCAAGCCGACGGCTACAAAGTGGGACTTTATACCAGTCCTCACCTTGTTGATTTCCGCGAACGAATCAGAGTAAATGGCGAAACGATTTCCGAACAATATGTGATAGACTTCACCGAAGAGCATCGCAAATTTTTCGAACCCCTTCACCCGTCTTTCTTTGAACTAACTACGGCAATGGCTTTCAAATACTTTGCCGAACAAAAAGTAGACTTTGCCATTATAGAAGTGGGGCTTGGAGGGCGTTTAGATTGTACAAATATCATCAATCCCCTACTCTCCATTATTACAAACATTTCGTTAGACCACACGCAATTCCTTGGCGATACACTGCCAAAGATAGCTTTCGAGAAAGCAGGCATCATCAAACAAGGCACACCCGTAGTCATAGGCGAGGCTAACCCAGACACGCGTGTCGTTTTTGAAGCCAAAGCGCAAGAAATGGACGCCATGATTGTCTTCGCAGAAGATATGCCAATGGTCGAGTCTGCCCGTGCTTTGCCAACAGTAGGACGCCGATATGAAACACGATTGTTCGGCACAATTGAAGGCGAATTAGGGGGTATTTATCAAGACAAGAATACCAATACGCTTTTAACAGCAGTGATGCAATTGTATAATAATCAGATTATTAGAAATATAGACAGCGTGTCTAAAGGCTTTGCAACGGTTACAAAATCAACAGGACTAATGGGGCGTTGGCAGCAAATGCAAACAAATCCGAAGGTCGTTTGCGATACTGGGCACAACAAAGCAGGTTGGATAGACCTTTCAAAGCAAATTAAAAGCCAATCATACAAAACATTGCGCATCGTTTTTGGCATGGTAGACGATAAGGATATTCACGCTATCATGTCGATGTTGCCCGATGATGCCGTTTACTATTGGACACAACCAAGTACAAAGCGTGCCTTCCCAGTTGAAAAAATCGCCTCGGTTGGAGCCGAAAATGGTTTGCATGGTCGTCTATTTACCTCTGTAAAAGCAGCTTACGAAGCAGCTTTAGCAGATGCTAATCCCGATGATTTCATCTTTATAGGTGGTTCAAGTTATGTCGTAGCCGACTTTTTGAGTTGATTTGGCTCAAAATAACATTTCCTTAAAACGAACAATACCTATTTGAAGTTTATTGTTTTATTAACGTAATAGGCTGTTTTTCGCACCAAAACAGCCTATTTTATGCTCCAAAACAGTGGGTTTTGCAAAAAAATAGAAAGTGATTCACATCACTTTCTATTTTTATTTAATAAGTTTATGTGATTCTCATCACTTCTTATCAGTTTACTAAAAAGTAATTATAAAAAAATTAACATTAATGAAATCTTTATTTCTTTTTACTTAATATTCTTCAAGATTGCCAATAAGTGATCCCAAACCATTTGAGCAGTAGGAATCAACAAACGCTCCTCTGGTGTGTGAACGAAGCGGAGGGTTGGTCCAACGCTCATCATGTCTACATTTGGATATTTTTCAGAAATCAAACCACATTCAAGACCAGCGTGAATACCTAATACTTCAGGCTCTTTGTTGAAAAGTTTCTTGTATTCTGCAACCGCTACATCAACGAGCTTAGAGTTTGGATTCATCTTCCAACCAGGATATTGGTCATGTTGATTTACTTCAGCACCAGCCATTTCGAAGCAAGCCTTGATAGTGTTTGCCATGTTGGTCAATGCACTTGGCACGTTAGAACGTTGTGAAGCAATAACTGTGATAACCTCTTCTTCTGTTTTTACCACAGCCACATTGCTTGAAGTTTCTACCATATAAGCAATAACTTCGTCTTGGCAATTGGTCAAAGGACCATTGTCTACCGCTTGAATAGCCATGATGAGGTGGCGACCAACTTCCTTTTCTACTACTGGGCGAGCTCTTTGCTCTCGATGCTGAATACGCCATTAGGGTCAGAAACGTGGTATTCTTCTTCGATTCCCTTTGTGAAGATGTTCCAATCTGCCATAACATTTTCCTTTTCAGCAGCAGGAACAGCAAACAAAACCTTGCCATCACGAGGGATAGCGTTGTCCATTTTACCTGAATTCCACTCAACAAGGCGCAAGTCCATCTTGCTTTGCTCCATGTAAAGGAAACGTCCTAACACCTTGATAGCATTCGCACGCTTCTTGTTAATATCATCACCAGAGTGTCCACCGATGAATCCTTTCACGCTTGCTTCCATGAAAAAGTAACCCGCAGGAGCTTCTTCACGCTTATATTTAAATAGGTTGTCGGTTGTAACACCACCCGCACAACTTACGAAAATTTGTCCTTCATCTTCCGAATCAAGGTTGATAAGATACTTACCTGTCAGCCAATTAGGCTCTAAACCAAACGCTCCAGTGAGTCCTGTTTCCTCGTCTACTGTGAAAAGACATTCTATTTTTCCGTGTTCAATATCGTCAGAATCAAGTATAGCCAATTCGTAAGCAACACCGATACCATCGTCAGCACCAAGCGTTGTACCCTTTGCGGTAAGCCATTCTCCATCTACATAAGTTTGAATAGGGTCGTTATAGAAATCGAAATCAACGTCCACCAACTTGTCGCACACCATATCTATATGGCTTTGGAGAATAATTGTAGGAGCGTTTTCCATGCCTTTTGTTGCAGATTTGGTAATGAGAACGTTACCAGTCTTATCTACTTTTGTTTCCAAGTTGTGGCTTTTACCAAACTCTTTAAGAAATTCTATCATTTTTTCCTCATGTTTTGAAGGGCGAGGAATCTGATTAATTTTTGCGAATTGCTCGAAAACACGAGCAGGTTTTAATTCCATGTTTGTCATTTTTAATAGTATTTTTTTTTGATATATTCTTGATTTGTGTTACCTTTGCAAAAATATAAATGCAAAGATACGAAAAATGGTTAAGACTTTATTGTTGAGTGTGTTAATAATTGCTATTGCGATACTCTTGTTATCGGTCAGAGTAATCTTTAAGAAAGGCGGAACCTTTCAGTCGCAGCACATTCACGACAACAAGCATTTGCGTAAGAAAGGAATCCATTGCGTTATCGACCAAGATAAAGAGGCGCGTACAGCCAACAAAGCATATTAAACGATTATTAATAAAAAAAAGATAAATATAAAAATGAAAAAGACTCTTACTGCTATGGCTATCGTAGCCGTTGCTTTTAGCATCATGTCATGCAACAAACAGCCAAAGCAAAATGACACAAAGGAAAGCCCTGTACCAGCAGAAGCAACTCCTGCAAAAGGCGAACAACAGATAGCATACGTGGAAATTGACTCTATCATGAGCCAATACACCTATTGGAAAGAAGTAACAAAGATTCTTGAAGCAAAAGAAAAAAACATTCAAAAGACTTTAGGAGGCAAACAACAGCAAATTCAACAAGCTGCTGCAAACTTCCAACAGAATATTCAAGCCAACAAATACACTCAACAACAGGCTGAACAAATACAAGCTGGCATACAAAAGCAAGCTGCTGACGCTGAAGCATTGCGCCAAAGATTAGGCACAGAGTATCAAAAGGAAGTTACAAAATACAACAAAGCACTTTCTGACAGCGTTCACAACTACTTGAAAGAATACAACAAAGATGGGAAATACACTATGATTCTTGCAAAAAGTGGCGACAATATCCTTTACGCAGCCCCTTCTGCAAACATCACAAGCGAAGTTGTAAAAGGCATGAACAAGGCTTACAAAGGCATGAAATAAGCGTTTCTGAAAGAAAAAGAAGAAATAAAAATAGTTTTTTTGTAAAGTTTGAAAGGGGATTCACCAGTGGGTGATTCCTCTTTCTTGTTTGTCTGTAAATGTTTGAGTTTGCCTTTATGAAGCATTACAAGGCTTAGTTGGGAAAAAAGTGGGATTTGGATTTCTATCTTTTGTTAATTAGGACTGCTTGTAGTTGCCTTGTAGGGGCGGAATTTATTCCGTTCCTCATAAACTTGTATCATGTTACTATCAATTAAAAAGTTATTTTTTAGTTATGAGGAACGGAATAAATTTCGCCCCTACAAGGCTTTCATTATTTCGCAAGACTATTTCCAAGTACAAAAGATTAATTTATTTTCGTCTAACTAAGCTTGTAGAAATATCCTCAACCTTTTCCTACTGGGTCCTTTACAAGCGATAATACCAATACATAAGGCTACGTATGAGCGAATTGGAGAAGCGAAACCAACGATAGGAACTCACTTGTTTGCCGCCAAAGCTCAGCATAAAATCACGATAGGGGGAATGTGAGAATGGCAAACCGAGATTCAGAATGTGAATATGGTCTTGCCCACGCTCAAAAGCATCTTGCAAAGCGTGCCAAACCGTTACATAATGGGGGTGATAAAATAGGTAACGTTTGTCCAAAGCGGCATCAAACCATAACATAGATTCTCTCCCCGACTCCACAACAACACTTCCGCCAACAATTTTGTCTTTGTAAGTGGTTACATAAACATGCCCATATTGGCTTGCACCAATCTGTTGGAAAAGTTTTTCAGCTGGTATGTGGCGTTGTTTGCGCAAGATATAATACTTCTTTACTAAGGTATACAACTGGTGAATCTCCTGTTCTCCCACAGCTTCACGCGTAATAAATCCATTGTCATAGGCACGTTGCACACGGTGAAGTACCTTTTCGTTGGCACGTTCTTTGGGTGCTTTGCTGTGGAGCGAGTGGTGTAATTGAATCCAAGGTATGGGTACAAATCCATTTTTGCGCAAGGCTCGATAGCCAAACATCTTCTTTGAGGTATCACTCAATTCTATATGGTAGCAAAAGCGGCGTTTAAGAAAGTGAACTAATGCCGTAAGCATTGCCTCGAAAAGCTCATTTTTTTCTTTAAACTCTATTCCTTTATAATAAGAACCCTCGCCATAAATGCGCGCTCGATGCGTAAAATTAATAAAAAAGATGCGCCTTTTTGTTCGCACTTGGGCTAAAATTTGCCCCAATACCTCGCCTTTTTCATTCGTAGCAATCACCATACACGGCATCACACGAGGGGTTTGTTCCAACATAACGAACAAATCCCGACTATGAAAGAAATTGCCTTCACACAATTTTGGCAAATCTTTGCTCCGCGTTACAATTTGTATTGCCATTCGTTTTTATTCTTTCAGTAGATTATGAAAAGGATTTAAAAAGCACTTTGATAATTGCAAAAATAGTAAATCTTTTCTAAAAAAGCGAGAAACAAATAGCTTTTTATGTATATTTTTGCTAATTTTGTCCGACTTATGAAAATAGTTTTGATAGGAGCAGGCAATCTTGCCACCAATTTAGGACTTGCACTTCATGAAGCAAACCATGATATAGTGCAGGTTTTTAGTCGAACAATGACATCGGCTAAGCTACTTGCGGCTGCAATTGAGAGTGTACCAACCAACGATTTAGACGCAATTACCGACGAAGCCGACCTGTATATTCTTTCAGTAAAGGATAGTATCCTGACTGAAATAATCGATAGAATATGCAAAAATAAGTCGCAAAAAGTCTTTGTACATACGGCTGGCTCAATGCCATTAGATTGTTTTAAGGGGAAAGCGGAGCATTATGGTGTGTTCTACCCGATGCAAACGTTCTCCAAACAAAGGCGTGTAGCGTTCGAAAACATTCCAATTTTCTTGGAAGCAAGCGATGATTTCACTTTGCAAAAGCTCACCGATGTAGCTGAAAGCATTAGCAAAAACGTGCGAAACCTATCAACTGACAAGCGTCGCTATCTTCATTTGGCAGCCGTTTGGGCTTGCAATTATGCCAATCATTGCTACGATATGGCAGCCGAAGTATTGAAAAAAGCCGACCTACCCTTCTCTGTTATGTTGGAATTGACCGACGAAACGGCACGAAAAGTACACGATTTGTCGCCACGAGAAGCCCAAACAGGTCCAGCAATACGATATGATACGAATGTGATAGAGGCGCAAATGGAACTCATGAAGGATATGCCTGAAGCGAAAAAGCTATACGAAGAATTGGCAAAAAGTATTCATGAAACAAGTAAAAAGAAAGTATAACTAAAAGATTAACAAGTGATTGTAACACTATGATAAACTATGATTTAAACAAGATTAAGGCTATTGTGTTTGATGTTGATGGCGTTCTGTCAGCAAACACCGTCCCAATGAACGATGCGGGAGAGCCTATTCGCACCGTGAACATCAAAGATGGCTACGCATTACAGTTGGCTGTAAAGCGTGGTTTGCACATTGCGATTATGACAGGTGGACGAAGTGAATCAATAAAAAAACGCTATCAAGCACTCGGAGTGAAAGATGTATATCTTAATTGTGCCATAAAACTTGATATTTGGAATGCCTATTTAGAGAAAAACGGACTCCGTGAAGACGAGGTTATCTATGTGGGCGACGATATTCCTGACTATCAAATCATGCAACGAGCAGGCTGTGCGTGCTGTCCGAAGGACGCTTGTGCCGACATTAAAGCCATTTCGCTTTACGTTAGCGATTATAATGGTGGCTACGGCGTGGCGCGCGACATCATAGAACAGGTGTTAATGGCACAAAGAAAATGGGAAATGGACACCAAAGCCTTCGGGTGGTAAGCAAAGAAATATTACTAAAATAAAATGAATATCAAGGATTATCACATCATATTGGCAAGCAATTCGCCACGCCGCCGAGAACTTTTGCGAGGTTTAGACCTTGCTTTCGATGTGCGTGTACTGCCCGATATTGCAGAAAATTTCCCCGAAACCATTGAGCCAAAGGACGTTGCTGAATACATCAGTAAGGTGAAAGCAAATGCTTATTTGGACACCATTACCGAGAAAGAACTCGTGCTAACAGCTGACACAGTGGTGATTATAGACCGTGAAATACTCGGAAAACCGCACGATGCAGAGCAAGCCAAAGCCATGTTACACAAGATTAGTGGGCGAAAACATCAAGTTGTTACGGGTGTTTGCCTAACAACGAAGGAACGACAACATAGTTTTTCGGTTTCAACAGATGTTACTTTCAAAGAACTTTCCGATGCTGAAATAAATTATTACGTTGAAACTTACGAACCATTCGATAAGGCTGGTGCATACGGCATACAGGAATGGATTGGTTATGTGGGGGTTACGTCGTTAGAAGGCAGTTACTTTAACGTCATGGGACTGCCTGTTCAGCGCATTTGGACAGAGTTGAATAAATTCTAAAACAGAAAAAACAAACAATAAAACTAAAACATTATGCCGTTAATTTTATCTGCTCGTGGCAAAAAACCACATTGGGGCGAACGCTGTTACATTGCCGAAAATGCCACGTTAGCTGGCGATATTATCATGGGCGACGATTGCTCTGTATGGTTTGGAGCTGTAGTACGCTCTGATGTCGATGCTATTAAAATTGGCAATCGTGCCAATATTCAAGATTTGGCGTGCATTCACCAAACTGCGGGCAGCCCTGTCATCATCGAAGACGATGCAAGCATTGGCCATGCAGCCGTAGTTCATGGTGCAACCATACGCAAAGGTGCGCTTATCGGTATGAATTCCACCATTTTAGACGATGCCATTGTGGGCGAAAACTCCATTGTTGCCGCAGGGGCGGTGGTGGTGAAAGGAACCATTATTCCTCCCAACGAAATTTGGGGCGGTATTCCTGCCAAGCGCATCAAAGCATGTGAGCCAGGACAATCACGCGTTTCAGCCGACCATTATATGTATATCAAAGAGTGGTATGAGGCTGAAAAATAAAAAGCCTAACGCTTTAATTTTCAAAAGAGCCTGTTTTGAACTCCAAAATAGCCTGTTTTGAGTTGCAAAACCTATGGTTTTAAAAAATGATGAAACAAAAAACAAAAGGGAGTCGGTAGTTTTGCGCTACTAACTCCCTTTATTTTTTATTGATATGATTTTGTTTCAGCGAAAAAAATCAATAAGATTCCTGCTCATTTGGGAAACTTTGGTCTTTCACGGCACGCATATAATCGGTTATTCCGTCTGTCATACACTTGTTTACATCGGCGAAATAACGCAAAAATTTAGGTTTAAAACCACGTGTCATGCCCATTGCATCAGCATAAACCAAAACTTGTCCATCGGTACCATTGCCTGCTCCAATACCAATTGTGGGGGCTTTGATGGTTTCAGACACCTTTTTAGCCAACTGACTTGGCACTTTTTCCAATACCAAAGCGCAAACTCCAGCTTCGTCTAATGCCTTCGCATCTTCCAAAAGTTTAGCTGCTTCGGCTTCATTCTTTGCACGCAAACCATAACCGCCAAACTTATGAACACTTTGTGGCGTAAGTCCTAAATGTCCGACAACGGGAATGCCCGCAGCAAGCATTCCTCTAATGGTGTCAAGTATCTCTGTTCCGCCTTCAAGTTTCACAGCATCTGCCCCACTTTCTTTCATGATGCGGATAGCATTGCGCACCCCTTCTTCACGATTTACTTGGTAACTGCCGAACGGCATATCGCAAACAACAAAAGCATGGTTGCAAGCTTTTGCCACCGACTTGGCATGATAAATCATTTCGTCCACCGTTATAGGCAGCGTATCGTTGTTGCCACACATTACGTTCGATGCCGAATCGCCAATCAAAATACTGTCAATTCCTGCTTCATCGAAAATCTTTGCCGTTGTGAAATCGTAGGCAGTAATCTGCGCAATCTTCTCTCCAGCAGCTTTCATGTCGCGCAATGTCGTTGCCGTTATTTTCTTTTTGTCTGTTGATAAATAACCCATTATTTTTAGTTTTTATATCAAATGTTATAGCTGATAGCCAACAAAATTTTCAATTACTTCACTTGTAAAGGCTTGAATGCTTTCCACCGAGTTCGATGTAGCCAGCCCTACAACTCTTGCCTTAGCAGCAACACCTGAACGCAATCCGTTAAAGCTATCCTCGAATACAACACAATCGGTTATTGACACTCCTAATTGGCGTGCAGCGTGAGGTATGGCTCGGGAGAAGGTTTGCTTTCGGTGAAATCATCAGCGGTAAAAACACGGTCGAAAAGCTGCTTAATATTTGCATGTTGGGCGTAAACATTTTCCATTTTATCATTGTTGGAACTCGTTACTATTGCGGTTTTTACACCGATTTGCTTCAAGTGTTGAACGAAATCCTCCAATCCGTCTATAAATCGATACGGCATTTGTGCTTCATAGGCATAAAGTCGGCGCGTAAGTGATGCTTGCAACGCTTCGTCATTGGGGAAGTAAGCATCATAAATTTCACGGAGTGTTTGCCCCTTTATTTTGTATTCGATTCCCTGTTCGTGGGGGTAATATTCCTTGAAAATATCCCTATAAAATAAGGTGTACAATGGTTCTGTGTCGAAAACCACCCCATCTAAATCGAATAAACACGCTTTTATCATTTTCATTTAATTGTGTAATCGTTGTGCAAAGTTACGAAAGTTTTTTGTAACTTTGTCCCAATTATATGGTAAAGAAGAATTTTATATACTTTTCGGCAGTGGCTGTGGTTTGTTTTTTGGCAAGCTGTATGAGCAAACCCACGAAACCGCAGTTGAACTTGCCTGTTGAAACGGTTCAAGTTGATACAATTATCAGTTTCAACAAGGACGCAGCGTGTAAAATACACATCAATTACGCTTTTTTAAAGGGAAAAGAATATGCCGTAACCAACGATTCGCTGCTTCGTATGGGAACTTTGCAACCTAATTACTTTGCAGCAAGTTACGAGAAACTTACGCCCCAAATCGTAATCCCAGAGATTGCACGCCGCTATGGAAAAGAGTATTTGGAACTCGCACGTTGGTTAAAAGACAGAGAGCGCAATGCTTCACAATTAAATTGGGAACTTTCGATTGACACGAAGATACTCCCTGGCACAGAAAAAAGTGTTATTTACGTTTCAAACATCATGATAAAAACAGGCGAAACGGTTAATAAATACGTTCAATGTTTCAATATTGACCCGAAAACAGGCAAGCAAACAACACTAAAAGACGCCTTTGGCGACGATTACAAAGAGAAACTCGTCAAGGAAATCGTTGAACAAATGGCGAAAGACAATGATTGGGACGATGATAATATAGAGGAGGCACAACGCAAAGGCTACTTTGTGGGCATAGCACCCTACGCTTCACCCAATTTTATGCTCTATTCTGACTCGGTAACGTTTGTGTATAATGCGGGAGAAATCAGTCAAAAGGAAGTAAAAGTAACAATAGATAACTAATTGAATAATAGCAATGATAGAAGTTTTAACTAAATATTTCCCTGAACTTACCAACAAACAGCAAGAGCAATTCGCAGCGCTCTACAATTTATATGTAGATTGGAATTCGAAAATCAATGTTATTTCGCGCAAAGATATTGAGAATTTGTACGAGCATCATGTGCTGCATTCGCTTGCCATTGCCAAGTTTATTAACTTTCAAGACGATACCAATGTACTCGATTTTGGTACAGGTGGCGGTTTCCCAGGCATTCCTTTGGCAATTATGTTTCCCAATGCCAACTTCAAACTCATTGATGGCACAGGTAAAAAAATCAAAGTCGCTAACGAAGTGGCTAACGCAATAGGATTGGAAAATGTGCTTCCACAACACAAACGTGGCGAAGAAGAAAAAGGAAAGTTCGATTTTATTGTTTCAAGAGCTGTTATGCCGTTGCCCGATTTGATGCGTATTGTGCGCAAAAACATAGCAGCTGACAATCATAATGCACTTGAAAATGGCGTCATCGTACTCAAAGGAGGCAACCTGCAAGAGGAGTTACAACCATTTAAAAAGATAGCTGTCATGGAAGAACTTTCTCAATGGTTTTCAGAAGAGTGGTTTAAAGAAAAGAACCTTGTATATGTTCCTCGCATTTAATCGTTTATATAATCTTATTAAACAAAAACAATATGATTAAAATAAAGAAGTTTGTTTGCAACATGATTGAGGAAAACACCTACATTTTGTGGGACGAAACTTCCGAATGTGTCCTCATTGATTGCGGTGCTTACTACCAAGAGGAACGTGATGCAATCGTTCATTTCATCAAAGAGAACAACTTAAAACCTGTTCACTTGCTTGCCACACATGCTCATTTAGACCATAATTTTGGCATTAACACGATAAACGAAGCCTTTGGATTGCAACCTGAGGTGAGCGAAAAAGATGCTCCAGCGCTCGAAACGCTCAAAGAACAGGCGCAAACGCTGTTCGGAATGCAACTTGATTACGATTTCCCACCAGTAGGACATATCTTCGAAGAGGGCGAAACCATAAAATTTGGCAACCACGAACTTACCATTATTCGCACCCCAGGGCATACCCCAGGGGGTGTAACTTTCTATTGTAAAGAAGAAAACATTGCCTTTACGGGCGATACCCTATTCAAAGGTAGCGTGGGTAGAACTGATTTCCCAGGTGGAAGTATGTTTCAGTTGATTAATAGCTTGAGAGAATTATCACAACTTCCAGATAATACAGCGGTTTATGCAGGGCATGGCGAAGCTACAACTATCGGCTATGAGTTGGCTCACAACCCTTATATGGACAGATAAGCATGACACTTTCGCAATCAAAACCTGCTCGCATCATTCTTGGAATAGACCCTGGCACTAACGTGATGGGCTATGGTGTCATTCGAGCAAAAGGCAATAAAGCCGAAATGGTGGTAATGGGCGTTATTGATATGCGTAAGGAGAAAGACCCATACTTGCGATTGGGCAAAATTTTCGAGCGTGTTACGGGCATTATTGAAGAGTATTTGCCTGACGAAATGGCAATTGAAGCACCATTTTTCGGTAAGAATATTCAGTCAATGTTGAAACTTGGACGGGCGCAAGGTGTAGCGATAGCAGCAGCTATTCAGCGCGATGTTCCCATACACGAGTATGCTCCATTAAAAATTAAAATGGCTATTACAGGCAATGGACAAGCCTCTAAAAACCAAGTAGCAGGTATGTTGCAGCGACTTTTACACTTAAAGGACGACGAAATGCCGCAGTTCATGGACGCAACCGATGCACTTGGCGCAGCATATTGCCACTTTTTGCAATCGAATTGCCCCGAAAATGATGCAAAACATTTCTCATCGTGGAAAGATTTTGCACTGAAAAATAAGTCAAGAATATCGAAATAATAAATAAAAAGCGTGTCAGAATATTAAAATAATAGTATCAAAGGCTCTTTCATACAACATTTAAACCATTTGTACGTTATGGAGTCAAAGCATAAAAATAAGAATTTTCAAACTCAATAAAATATGACAACATTAAGAAAAATCGCCTTGGCAATCATTGGTTTAGCATTCACAGCCACAACTTACGCTCAGGATTCACAACGTGTTTACGAACAAATTTATAAAAGTTCTTATAAAATCGCAGCCAACAAAGCTGAAGATACTGAGTTGCGCAAGATTGCTTCGTTCAAAGTAGATGCCATTTCCTACTTGAAAACTAAGACATTAGAGGCTTTCTCTGCCCCTAATGCAAATCTTAAAAACGCCGATATAGCCCATTTGAACAATCAATTGGATTCAATGGCTTATTACATGTACGATTACGTAAACCTATATTTGAAGGAATATGCCAAAGCGTCTACCGAAAAAGAAAAGATTCGTGTCATGAGGATTTTCCGTGATTCAAGCATCAACAACCCTTTGTATGGCGATGAAGATAAGGAATTAGTTTTAGCTTATTACAATCGAGACGACTATCCTACTCCATTCTCTTTGGATACAAACTGGATTTTAGCACTCGCAGAAGCAAAAGAAAAGTTGAAATAAATAAAGACAAACCGTAGAAAATTAGCTATAAATACAATGCAAAACCCCACCTACTTCAACAGCAGGTGGGGTTTTCCCAATTTAGTAAAAAACTACATTGGTCGTACTAATCAATCATCTAAAATACCAAATCATATCTTGTTAACCTTAGGCACAATTGCCTTACAATCTTGTGATTTCCGCTTTATTGAAGGTTATGTCAACATTATTTATCACTACTAACTATTTGTCCAATCCAAAGATATGCCAGCGAGCGCAAAGAAAGTTTACTTTCAATTTGCCGAGTGCAGCTATATCTTATGCAAAGATATTGCAAAAGAGCGCAAAGAAAGTTTACTTTCAATTTGCCGAGTGCAGCTATATCTTATGCAAAGGTATTGCAAATTTGAAAAAAGAAAAGTATTTTTGTATTTTAAATAACCTATATGCTATACAAACGATTGCACATTGAGACTCAAATTTAAGGCATACACAAATATTTAAACATTAAAAAGAGGGAGTTTATAGGACAAAGCACACGAAATGAATAACAATTCGCCTAAAATAAATGTCCCAACAATTACTTGTTGGGACAAAAAAGATTGACTGTCTCACGACAACCAATCTTCAAACCTTAATAATCTAATACCATGAAAAACACGTTGCAAAGTTATCGAATAATTGTGTTCACTACAAAAATATTATGTTAATAAATAATAATATGACCCAAAACGGTTATATTAAACGCTTTAATACTATCATTTTTGCGCTATTTATGCTAAAATTCTGGATAATTATTAAACAAAAGCGCTAATCACTTCATCGGTAAATGCACGATTGTCGTATAGTTCTTGAACCAGAAATTTTTCAGAATGATAGTTTTTTGCTGATGAAAACAGATTTTTTAATTTTTCAAACAACCGCTTTTGCTGCTACACCAACGTATGACAAATCTTCATTTCGTTTAAAAAAACATCATAATAAAGCCATTCCATAGGGAAAAATCCCCTATACTCTAATCAAATAAAGGGAATTCCCTCAGAACATAAGGAATTTCTGTTTGACCAATCCAACCTTTCTGCGTACCTTTGCAAAAGAATTTGCGAAGTAAATTCCAAAAGTTAAGAAAGGAAACAAATATAGATATACGGAATTATGAAAAAGAATTATTTTGCAGCTGCGGCGATTGCAGCGCTTGCATTGACATCGTGCGGAGGATTAGGAACAATGAGGGATACCAATACTGGTAGCACAACGGGCAACATTCTTGGAAGTATCATTGGTGCAGCTACCAATGGAGAAACAATTAGTAACATTCTAACATCGGTTATCGGTCTTGATAAGTTATCATCTCGTAACTTATTGGGTACATGGCGATATAATGGTCCTGGTTGTGCCTTTACTTCAGAGAACGCTTTGGCAAAAGCTGGTGGCGAAGTTGCCGCTACCGAAGTGGAACAGAAGTTGGCAGCACAATACAAAAAGATAGGATTTAACAGTCAAAACACCTATCTGACTTTCAATCAAGACGGAACTTTTTCAGCAAAGATTGACGGTAAGCCTTGGAATGGTCAGTACACTTTCGACGAAAGAACTCAGAGTATCAATTTTAGTGGTTTCTTGCTAAATTTGAAAGGCTACGTTAAGCGCGAAGCGAATGGTATTAGCGTTCTATTCGAATCTCGCAAAGTACTTTCATTGCTCCAAACCATTTCAGCAATGTCAGGCAATTCTACGCTTTCTTCCATTGGCGATATCTCAAAGAATTATGACGGAGTGCGCATCGGCTTTGATATGCGCCCATAATAGGATTTAGCGAATGCGCTAATCCCTTTTTAGAAGCGCGATAGAACGCATACACTCATCAATGCCTCCAATCCTCCTGCTGCAAACAAGGAGTGTTGGGGATATTTTGTTAATTGTAACATTTAAAGCGCTAAATATTAACAATTGAAATTACCAAGATTTTTAGCATTTTTAAAGGAAGGTTATCATACAAACGTTACCATCTATAATTTTGTTAAGTAATCCTTAATAGATTGATTTTCAGCATTTTTTTGCTTACCTTTGCACTTAGTAAACATGAAATCAAGACTTCGTCGCGCAAATTCTCACGCCCGTCAAGTCGCAAAAAATACCATTTTATCGGTATTTTTATAGATTTCGGAAAGTAAAGAATAATGAGAATTATTAAATTATTTAGTGTAACAGTTTTAATGTCTTTGACTTCGTTCTCTGCTAGTGCAGAGGCAGTCGTTTCAAAAGAAAAGTTTAATTGGCGACCAGTGATGGACGCAATCATGATGGTAGAGAGTAGAGGTAACGCAAAAGCAAAAAATGGACCTCACGTTGGTATCTTACAAATCTCATCAGGTATCGTAACAGCTTGTAATAACATTTTAAAAAGCCAAGGTAAGGCTCTACGCTACACACTTGCCGACCGCTTTAGCCCTAAAAAATCGCGCGAAATGTTTGTGCTTTTCATGTCAAAATACAATCCTAAAAACAATATTGAGAAAGCGATTAGAATGTGGCATGGAGGTGAAAAATACACCATAAAAGGGAGTCAAGCCTATTATAATAAAGTAAAGAAATACTTGAGATAAAAAATGTAACCCTTTCAACATCAGTTGAGAGGGTTATTTGTTTTTAAACATATTTTATCAAGCGATGTAATACGCCGTTTAAATAACTTTTCTACATCTTTTGGTTTTATTTTAGCACAGAGAAATTCTATAAACAGCGTTTGTTTCAGCAGTTACTCTACCCTTTTCGCTACTTCTTCTGCCCACAACCCAAACGATTTCTCCTGCCGAATCTGTGAGAACGAGTTGGGCTTTTTTGTCTAAAACATTTACTTTTTCATCGGTAAGATAGTCGCTCACAAGTTTAGAACCCGTCATACCAAAGGGACGAAAGCGGTCGCCAGCAGTCAAAGGACGCAGCGTAAAGGGAAAATTTACTTTTAAAACGTCCAACATAATTTCATTTTTTTGCCGAGAAAGGACAAAGTTTTCGTCTACTTTTTCATACTGAATGCAGAGCGAAAGTTGGTCAGAATAAATATATTTACCCACCTCTTGGATTCTTAAAGTGGGCATTTCTCTGTCTTTTTTACGCGAAATCAATATAAAGTTTCTATTGAATAAAAGTATATAATCATTTGTTATATACTGTTTTCCGCTTTGCAAATTTAAATTTTCTACAATGCTTTCAATCATAGAAGCGGCGAATCCGTATGGCGTGAGCAAATAAAATAGGAAATACGAGGGTGAAACGAAAGCACGAAGGCGAACAATATCAATCTGCAAAGAAGGCAAATCTGTTGTTGGTAATCCTAATTTCAAGGCTTCGAAGAATGCTTTTGGGTCAGTTGTGTCGGCAGTAACAATAGAAGAAAAAGCCGATTCTAACGTTGAAAAAATGATTTTATTCGCTTCGTTTACATTATTTGCCATGCGCATAACAGCATTATCGAACGATGGATTCATCTTGCGCAATTCTGGAATAACATTTAATCTCAGCTTGTTACGCTTTACATCGTTTATTAAATTGGTGCTATCCGTAACAAAATTTACCCCCTTTTCCTTTAAAAAAAGTTCTATTTCGTGTCGTGAACAATCTAACATTGGTCGAACGATGTTGCTATTTTTAGGGCGAATGCCCACTAATCCACGCATACCAGTGCCACGAATAAGGTTGAGTAAAATTGTTTCTACCGAATCATCTCGGTGGTGAGCGATGCAAATTGCATCAGCTTGAATATCACGTCTAAGGTTTTCAAAATAGCCATAGCGTAAGGTTCGAGCCGCCATTTCAATGCTTACTTTATGTAATTCTGCATAAAGTATTGTATCAAAGTGAATTAAATGAAATGGAACATTTAGTTTTTCGCAGAGTTTTTTGCAATATTCTTCATCACGATTGCTTTCCTCTCCTCGTAAATTAAAGTTACAATGCGCTGCTTCAATGTTATATCCTAAGTGTTTAAGCACCAATAAAAGCGCAACAGAATCAGCCCCACCAGAAAGTCCAACAATATATTTGCCGTCCTCATGGAGTAAATGATGCGCTTCAATATAAGCTTTTACTTTATTCAACATACAAGACAAGCCCCTTTAAATATTCCCCTTCCAAGTGGTAAATATTAATTGGGTGGTCGGCTGGTTGGTGTATTTGGTGTAAGATACGAACCCTTCTACCAGCCTGAGCAGCAGCAGTAAACACCGCTTGGCGGAAGTTTTCCTTTGTTACAACTTGCGAACAACTAAAGGTAAAGAGTATGCCTCCTTTCTTAATGCGTTCGAAACCTTTTACGTTTAATCGGGTATAACCACGCAGACCATTCTTTAAAGCACTGCGATGTTTGGCAAAAGCAGGTGGGTCAAGTATGATAAGGTCGTACTTTCCGTCGTTATCATCAAGATATTTAAAGGCATCTTCGCAAATGGCAGCATGCCTTTTGTCGTTAGGAAAGTTAAGTGCGATGTTCTGATTGGTTAGTTCTACCGCCTTTGCCGAACTATCAACCGAGTGTACCATTTTAGCTCCACCACGCATAGCATATACAGAAAATCCGCCCGTATAGCAGAACATATTCAGCACAGAACGACCTTTGGCATAGTATTCCAATAGACTTCGATTCTCACGTTGGTCTACAAAAAATCCTGTTTTCTGTCCTTTCAACCAGTCAATATGGAATTTTAATCCATTTTCAATGGCAATATTATTTTCCGTATCCCCATAAAGGAAACCATTTTCTTGTCCTAAATCGGCTTTAAATGGTAGGGTTGTTTCACTTTTATAATAGATACTATCCACATTTTCGCCCAAAACAGCTCGCAGCGCATCTGCTATTTCGTAACGAGCCACATGCATTCCCACCGAGTGAGCCTGCACAACGCACGTTTTATCGTAAACATCAACGATTAATCCAGGCAGATTGTCGCCCTCACCATGTACCAAACGATAGGTCGTATTGATAGTTTCGCCCGTTGTAGCCACCTTTTCGGCAGGACGAATAACTCCTATGGCATTGCGAACTTCCAATGCTGCAGCCAAACGACTTTGCCAAAAGTCGGCATCAATAGCTATATCGCTGAACGAAAGAATGCGCACCGTGATAGAACCAATTTGATAATGACCTACACCGATGAAGTCTTCGTTATGCGTATATACCTTAACAAGGTCGCCCTCTTCCAAATTTTCGTCCATTTTGGCGATAGCACCAGAGAAGACCCATGGGTGTTTACGCAATAAACTCTCCTCTTTCCCTCGTTTTAATTTTATTTTTTTGTACATAATAATCGTCTATTTATCGGTGGATTCGCTATTTTCTGACTGTCGTGATACCACTTTTTCAGGTTCAGCTACCTTTATTGTTTCGTAATTATTGGTAGAACGCAACGCACGCAGTCTTTCATAAATTTGAATACATGCCCATGCGTCCGTCGCAGCATAAAGTTTTTGCTTGTCAGACAATATGGGTGCTTCCCAATTAGATAGTTGTTCGCGTTTTGTGATGCGCTCGTGAAAGAGGTTAGCGTATAGCTTTTGCAAACTAAGGTCTTCTATTCCAAACTCTTGTACAATGTTCTGCAAATCAATAAACTTGCCAGTTGTGAAGTCTGTACGTTTGTGCAACATCATGAAATCATCATGCAATGACAGTCCAACTTTGGTAACCGTGGTATCTTCCAATAAGCGAATGATGCACGGAGGCATACCGATTAAATTTAATCGGAATAGGAAACACACATCGTGAGTGCTCACTTGCAACAAGGCAACCTTATGATGCTTCCCTTTACAGAATACAGGTCGTGTTTCAGAATCTATGCCAAGAATATCGGCTGACAATAAATAATCAACCGCTTTTTCGGCTTCCGATTCGGTCAAAACTACCACAATCTTGCCTGGGAAAATAACTCTTGGCAAGGTGGAAATCTTCTTTTTATCGAACTTATTGTATAATGTAGTAATCATGATGTCTATTTCGTTTTGCAAAATTAGCAAATTCTTCTGAATTTATACCCTATTTTCTCCCAAAATTTTCGTACTTTTGCATTTGGTTAAACTTTTCATAATGGCAAAGAAGAAAACAGAGAAAAAGCCGAAGACATTTACTGAGGCACTTGGAATCAATTATATTATCAACGATAAGACAGGGTTTGTATTTGGATTAATCTTACTCTGTTTGGCTATTTACCTTATTATTTCCTTTGTAAGCTATTTTAATACGGGGCAAGCCGACCAAAGTTTGGTTATGGCGTTGCGACCTGGTGAAATAGAAAATACCGCAAAGGAGTTTCAAAACTATTGTGGGTCGGTAGGAGCCTTGCTCTCTTACTTCCTCATCGCACGTTGTTTTGGTATTCCAGCCTTCATCATTCCATTTTTTATCATCGTTTGTGGTGTTAAAATGATTAAGGCTTACGAGAAAGTAAACCTTTGGAAATGGTTCTTTGGTGCTGCTTTGATAATGATTTGGAGCAGTATCACCTTCGCAAAGTTTGTTACACCTATCATGGGAGAAAATGTTTTCAACCCTGGTGGCGACCATGGTGCATTCGTGGTTGAATACATTGAAAACGTAATAGGTCCTCCTGGACTTATTGTTATCTTGGTGGTTACGATGATTACCTTCCTCACTTACATCACTTCGGAAACCATTACGGTGGTTAAAAAGATGCTCAACCCTGTGGGATACCTTCGCGATAAAGTGAAGTTTACCATTGTTCGCCGCCATGGAGATAAGGAAGTGGTGAAAGAACTCGATGACGCTGTTGATGCAAAAGAGGTGGAAGAATTTCTTTCTACCGAGCCACAAATGGTTGATTTCTTGCAGGATAACATACCAGAACCAATTGTAAAACCTACTGAATTAGAGGTTACGCCGATAGAAAAGCCGAAGAAATCGGCAAAAAATGATGCTGAAATCGGTTTGGAAGTGGAGCGTCCTAACCACGAAGAGAAAACTTTGGGCAAGGTTGTTGCAAGCAAGGAAGACTTATCAACACCTATTAACCCACACGAACCTTTCACAAAATGGAAGTACCCTACCCTCGCTTTGCTCAAGCAATATGATTCTGACAGCAACGTAAACTTCGTTGATAAGGACGAATTAGAAGCAAATAAAAATAGAATTATTAAGGTTTTGAGCGACTTTGGTGTACAAATCAGAAGTATTCGTGCTACGGTTGGTCCTACCATTACGCTTTACGAAATTACGCCTGCACAAGGTGTTCGCATCTCAAAGATTAAGAATCTTGAGGACGACATAGCCTTAGCCTTGCCGCAATCGGTATTCGTATCATTGCACCAATGCCAGGTAAAGGAACCATTGGTATTGAAGTGCCAAACGCAAAACCTTCTATCGTGTCAATGTTCTCTATCTTGAATTCACGAAAATTCCAAGAAAGTACGATGGAATTGCCAATTGCTTTGGGCAAAACCATTACCAATGATGTTTACATGGTAGACCTTGCCAAAATTCCACACTTGCTTGTTGCGGGTGCAACGGGTCAAGGTAAATCCGTAGGACTGAATGCTATTATCACCTCTTTATTATATAAGAAGCACCCGAACGACTTGAAAATCGTATTGGTAGACCCTAAAAAGGTGGAATTTAGCATCTATGCTCCAATTGCCAAACCATTCATGCAGCCGTAGATGAGAACGCTGACGAACCAATTATCACTGATGTTCAAAAGGTTGTGAAGACATTAAAAGGTCTTTGCGCACTCATGGATAATCGTTACGACTTGCTAAAAGCTGCTGGCGCACGCAACATCAAGGAGTACAACAAGAAATATTTAAGTCATCATCTCAACCCTGAAGAGGGTCATGAGTTCATGCCTTACATTGTCGTAATTATTGATGAGTTCGGCGATTTAATCCTTACTGCGGGCAAAGAAATCGAAATGCCAATCACACGCATTGCCCAATTGGCACGTGCCGTAGGTATTCACATGATTATTGCCACCCAACGCCCTACTACTTCCATTATTACGGGTAACATTAAAGCCAACTTCCCTGGTCGCATTGCGTTCCGTGTAGGTGCTATGATGGACTCTCGCATCATACTTGACCGCCCTGGTGCGCAGCAATTAGTGGGTCGAGGCGATATGCTTTACCTCAATGGTGGCGAACCAACTCGTGTGCAATGTGCTTTTGTTGATACGCCTGAGGTTGATGAAATTTCTAAATTTATAGCCAATCAGCCAGGTCCTCGTTCTCCATTGGAAATTCCTGAGCCGATGACAGAAGACGGTACTGTTGGCGGAGGCAGTTTGGACGAAAACTTAGACCCATTATTTGAGGAGGCAGCTCGTGCCATTGTGCTTAATCAACAAGGTTCAACGAGTATGATACAACGCCGTTTTGCCATTGGTTACAATCGTGCTGGTCGCTTAATGGACCAAATGGAAAAGGCTGGAATTGTGGGTGCTGCCCAAGGTTCAAAGCCTCGCGAAGTGCTTTTGAGCGACGAAATGAGTTTAGAGTCATTGCTTTCAAGTTTACGCGGCAACCGTATGTAATATAATAAGGTGTAGTTTTACACTGTTTCTGTAAATTTTAAATGAAAAAGAAAGGAATTAGAATATGAAAACAAAAAGAAATATTATCATAGCGTTGGCATTTTTTCTTTGCGCCAATGCCTTTGCCCAATCATCTGCCCAAGCTCGCAAAGTGTTAGACCGTGCTGCTGCCATTGTTGGAAGTCGTAGTGGTGCTGCCGCAAGTTTCTCAATTTCTGGTGGAACAATGGGACGTACCACAGGAAATATTGCTATCAAAGGCAACAAATTTAAGGCTACCACACCCCAAGCTACCATTTGGTTTGACGGGAAAACCCAGTGGTCGTACATGAAAAGTACCAACGAAGTGAACATTTCTACTCCTAATGAGGCACAACGCATGTCGCTCAACCCTTATGCCTTTATTTCAATGTATCGCAATGGCTACAATATTTCGATGAAAACAAAGGGCAATACGTATGTGGTTCATCTGAAAGCCATGCACCCAGCACGCTCTGTTCAAGAGTTTTACATCACTTTGTCCAAGTCATATCACCCTAAAATAGTCAAATTATTACAAGGAAAAAAATGGGTAACCATTTATATCAATAATTTCCGCACCGCTGCGCAACCCGATTCGCTTTTCCGTTTCTCACGTTCCAATGCGCCTTCGGCTGAAATTATCGACTTACGTTAAAATCTTTCCGCACAAGTTACCTATATGAACGACGAAAAGCGCAATATCGCTCGCCAACGTTTGCAAAATAGCAAGGCTTATCAACGATTGGAAACCATACAGAAAGTTTTAGACCAATACTGCCTTGACGGTTTTATGGGTCTAATTCCTTACGGTATAGGCGATGTTATTTCTGCGCTTTTCAGTGTTGCTTATGCGTGGTTTGCCTTGACCAAAATAAAGAGTACCCCACTCACTTTGGCAATTATTTACAACACTTTACGCGATGTTCTGTTAGGTTTAATTCCTTTTTACATTGGCGACATTATTGACTTTTTCCATCGTTCCAACCGTCAGAACATGCAGTTGGTACGAGGATTTGTTGAGGGCGATGTTGCAACCATTAAGGAAGTAAACCGACAAGCTGTGAGTTTATCCATACTCATCATCATTTTCCTTATCCTCATTTTTGCTTTAATCTACTTTGCTGTTGTTACTGCTCAATGGATTTTTAACCTTTTTGCCAATTAATTTATTAACATCTGCGACTTGATAGCATTTTTAAGAAAATCAAAACCGCCTATTTTGAAGCGCAAAATAGGCACTTTAAGGGCGCAAAACAATAGGTTTTCGGCGTAGGGGCGGAATTTATTCCGTTCCGCATAATCAATTTAGACAGTTTGAACATGAAAAACAGAACGGCGTAGGGGCGTGATTTATCACGTTCCTAACAACCTGCGTATGGTTTGCTTATTAGGAACGGAATAAATTCCGCCCCTACATATTGCCAAGTGCAGCTATATCTTATGCAAAGGTATTGCCAACGAGCGTATTGCCAACATATTTCCTTGTAGGGGCGTGATTTATCACGTTCCTATCAGCCAAGTATTCCTTTTTTCTATTAGGAACGGAATAAATTC